>JAYPDR010000059.1:1447-10275 GCA_038125345.1 Marinoscillum sp.
ATTTCTACACTCATTGAAATTGGAATAAAAGAAATATTAATAATTTCAACTCCAGAAGACCAAATACATTTCAAAAATTTACTTGAAAAGAATGATGATTTTCAGGTTGATTTTCAATTTGACGTTCAAAAAAACCCAAATGGTATAGCAGAAGCTTTTATAATTGGTGAAAATTTTGTGAAGGGTGATGATGTGTGTCTAATTCTGGGTGATAATTTATTTTTTAATTCAGAGAAAATTTTTAATAAAAAGATAAAGATGTCCTCAAAAATATTTGTAAAAAAAGTAAAAAATCCTAATAGATACGGTGTTTTAGAGGAATATAATAACATTCCAAAATTAATACATGAAAAACCTGAAAATTTTGTTTCAAATAATGCTGTAGTTGGATTGTATATGTACAATAACTCTGTCTTTGATAAAGTAAAGTTATTGAAGCCTAGCAGAAGAGGAGAGCTTGAAATTACTGATCTAAACAATTTATATATTAATAATAATGAATGTGAGGTTGTATACTTAGAAAGTAAATCAAAATGGTTTGACTCAGGAACTTTTGATTCTTTACTAAAAGCATCTAACTTCGTGAAAAAAAATAATGAGTAAGTATTCAATAGGGGTAATTGGGCATGGCTACGTAGGAGAATCTCAGTCTTTCGCATTCTCTCCTTCTTTTCCTGTAAAGGTCTTTGATACTGATGAATTGAAGTCTACGCATTCGCTAGAAGAAGTACTAAACTCTGATTTTGTCTTTGTATGTCTCCCAACCCCAATGAGAAAAGATGGCTCTCAGGACACATCATTTATTTATAATTTTTTCGAGAATGCCTCAAAAACACCTATATATATCATTAAATCAACTATTCTTCCTGGAACTACAGATTATTTAATAAAAAAATTTAAACATCTAAAGATAATTTTTTCACCAGAATTCTTAACTCAGAGGACTGCTAAGCTAGATATTTTGACACAGACAAGAGTTATATTAGGCGGTGAGAAAAAACTTACTAACAAAGTCAGAGAGATCTACTCAGTTAGATTTAAAAATAAGACAATAATAGAGACAGATGCCCTCACTGCCGAGTTCATAAAGTATATGAATAACACTTTCTTTGCATCGAAAGTATCAATTATGAATGAGTTCTACAGGTTTGCTAAGCATCTTGGTGTAGACTGGGACACTGCACTATATGGTTTTGTTTCCGACCAGAGGATAGGAGATAGTCATCTAGACGTTCCTGGTCCTGACGGAAAATTTGGCTTTGGTGGTGCCTGCTTTCCTAAAGATATAAACGCATTTATATCATTAGCAAAGAAGAATAAGATAAATATGAACGTTTTAGAGGCGGCATGGAAGACAAATCTTGAGGTGAGGCCAGAGAGGGACTGGGAAGATCTTAAGGGAAGGGCAGTATCAGAAAATGAGTGATATATTTAATAAAATATCTAAAGAATTACATCATCACAATCTGAGAATTTCAGAGAGTGACACAGAAAGACCCTGGGGAGGATTCTTTGTCATTCACGAGAGAGATTCACAAAAGTTTGCAGACATCTATTTTGATGGCTTATCTACAGATAATCTTAAGGTATCAGGAAAATTATCTCCTAAAATCCTTGTTATTGCGCCAGATAAAAGACTTTCCTGGCAGTACCACCACAGAAGAAGTGAGATATGGCAAGTTCATAGTGGCTCAATCAAAGTTATTACGAGTCACGACGACACTGAAAGGGAAGAAACTACACTAAAGGGGAGAGAGAGAATTGAGCTCTACCAAGGTCAGAGGCACAGGATCGTAGGGACAGACGACTACGCTATAGTAGCTGAAATCTGGATACATACAGACGTAGACAATCCATCAGATGAGAATGACATAGTCCGGGTGCAAGATGATTTTAATAGAAAATAACTAAACAATATTTTTATTTAGTAAATTACACAAAAATTTAAATTAACTACTGTGGAAGATAACAAAGGAAACGAAAGAGAAGAGCTCTACTCGAAGAGGGTGAGAGCCGGAAAGAGGACATATTTCTTTGATGTGAGAACAACAAGGGGAGGTGACTACTACGTTACTATTACTGAAAGTAAAAAAGTCTACAATGACGAGAGCTTTCACTATCAAAAACATAAAATATTCTTGTACAAAGAAGATTTTAATAAATTTCAGGATGCTGTCAATGACACTCTTAACCACGTGAAAGAGGAGCTCATGCCAGATGTTGATTTTTCTGAGTTTGATAGAGAGTACGACGAGTCTTCATCTGACGAATAACTAATCAAACATGAGTCTAAAGTGTGGGATATTAGGTCTTCCTAATGTAGGAAAATCTACGCTATTTAATTCTATTTCTACTGGTAAGGCAGAAGCTGCAAATTTCCCTTTCTGCACAATAGAGCCTAATCTAGGTGTAGTCACTGTGCCAGATAAGAGAATTGATGAGCTCACAAAACTCGTTGATCCTGAGAAAACGATCCCAACAACAATAAATTTTGTAGATATTGCTGGACTTGTTAAAGGTGCCTCTAATGGTGAGGGTTTAGGAAACAAATTCCTCTCAAATCTGAGAGAGGTTGATCTTCTCATTCACGTTGTCAGGTGCTTTGAGAATGACAATATAGTGCACGTTAACGGGAAGGTTGATCCTGTGTCAGACAAGGAGATAATAGATTATGAGCTCATTATAAAGGATTTAGAGACTGTGGAGAAGAGGATAGATAAATTAAAAAAACAGGCTGTCACTGGGGATAAAGAGAGTAAGATAGAGTATGACATCCTTCTCAAGTGCAAAAACTGTCTTGATACTGGAAAAAGTCTTCGTGACCTTAGCATTGAAAGTAATGATATGAAGTGGATTAAACATCTTAACCTTATCACACTAAAGCCTCTTATTTACGTCGCAAACATTGATGAGTCAGTTATTCTAGAAGATAATCAACATGTCAAAAGCCTCAGAGATCTCGCTCTCAAAGAGAACTTATCTCTCATTAAAATTTGTGCATCTTTAGAGGAGCAGCTCTATGATCTTACAGATGAAGAGAAATCGTTATTTTTGGATGATTACGGAATCACCGAATCTGGTTTAGATAAGCTCATTAGGGCGTCATACGACACCTTAAATCTTATCACATACTTTACTGCTGGGAAGAAAGAGGTTAGGGCATGGACTGTTAGGGATGGCTCCTTAGCGCCACAAGCGGCTGGAGTTATTCATACTGACTTCGAGAAAGGTTTTATCAAGGCAGAAGTTATAAAATATGATGATTTTATATCATTAGGCTCAGAAATGAAGTGTAAAGAAGCTGGGAAGCTCTCTATAGAAGGTAAAGAATATATTGTAAAAGACGGAGATATTATGCATTTTAGGTTTAATGTGTAACCTCTTATGTCAAAATTTCTAAAAATTCCTATCTCACCCCTTATGGGCTCAACTTTAATAAATTATATTAAAGTTATCTCGTCTAATAAAGTGAGTCCTAGATTCTACCTTCACGTGGTGTTAACTTTTTTTGTTATTGTTCTAATTTCTCCTTTACAGCTCATTGATAAAGTAATCTATTTATTTAATAAAAATACTCTTAAAAAAAAGGATCCTATATTTATAATTGGTCACTGGAGAAGCGGCACAACGCTGCTCCATAATACGTTATGTAAAAATCAAAATTTTGGATTTTTAAATACATATAACTCACTCTTTATCAACAATATATATAGTAAATACTTACTTAAAACTTTAATGAAATTAATTATGCCAAGTGAGAGGCCTAGTGATAAGATTAGGCTTGATGTTAACCTGCCTCAGGAGGATGAATTTGCAGTATCTAACATTACTAACTTATCTCACTACAATTTCTTCTTTTTCCCTCAAGAGTACAAGAAGTTTTACTCTGAAGCTGTTCGATTTGATAACTCTAAGTCATCCGATTGGCTAAGTTCCTACAGGAAAATTCTAGATAGAGTGCAAATTTACACAAATAAAGAGCAGCTTATTATTAAAAACCCTTCAAATACAGCAAGAATAAAGTATTTACTAGAGAAATTTCCAGATGCAAAATTTATTCATATCTACAGAAATCCAGTAGATGTCTTTTTATCTACCTATAAATTTTTTTATGAGCTCTTTCCCTCAGTTAATCTTCAAAAGTGCAGTAGTGATCTTCTAGAGAAGTTGATTATTCACAATTACAGGGAGATGTATACTGATTATTACGCTCAGAAGCACCTTATTCCAAAAAAAAATCTTATAGAGATCAAATTTGAAGATTTTAAGAAAGATTCGTACTCTTATTTGAAGAAAATCCATTCACAATTTGATTTAGATCTTAATGAGTTTACTGAGAAAAATTATAGAAATTATCTCAAGCAACAGAAATCTCATAAAATGAATACGTACCAGATTAAATCAAAAACTCTTGATCTAGTTACAAAAGAATTTAAACTCTCAATAAAAAAAATGAGTTATTCCCTCCCTGATAACTTGAGAGTTCTTAATTAAGCCTCTCTAACTCTATATCTATGCTGATGAGGATTGCTTGATCTGTAACACCAGAGAACTGACTATTGATAGTAGATAAAAGAAGTGGTGGCACAGGGATAGAAGCAATATTCCCTGATATTTTAGATGACGACTCCTGGAGTCCAGTAAGTTTGAGTGGGACAAGAGTTCCTTGAATTAGAAGAGTCAGAGTAAACTCAGTTCGAGCTTCATTAATTGCCCATGAACCTTGCTCTTGCGTCTTATCTTCAAGTCTACAAACAAAATTTATTTTATTGTTCTCAGCAATTTCAATTGCTTTGTTCGCTGAGCTAGAACACTCAATTTCACTCAGAAAAGCGGTAACTATTGCTGCTGTAATATTTGTTCCGGATGCGATACTTACTAGCCCATTAGCTGAAGTTGCGTCAGATGTGAGTACTGACTTAGATATGGTGTAAGTTCCTACTAAAGGCTCCTTACTAACATTATCAGCCTCGTCATCACAGGCGATGAATACAAGAGAAAATATTAGGAATAAATTGAATATAGAATTCTTCATGAGATTATTATTTGTTTTACATAAATTTAATAAATTTTATATATGAGACTAGTACTTATTCTTTTTTTTAAGGTATGTGTTCTTACAAATGTATTCTCACAAAAGACCATTTCTGGTGTAGTATCTGACGATTCTGGAGAGAAGTTAGTTGGAATCAATATTTTCTTAACTGAAAACTATTCTCTTGGCACAACTTCTGGTATTGATGGAGAATTTTCTCTCTTAGTATCACAAGATTTTCCGATTAGCATTACACTCTCTGGGGTAGGTTTTGAGAAGAAAATACTATCTATATCATCTGAAAATGAACTTTTTTTAGAGGTAAGACTTTCAGAGTCAGTACTTTTTGGAGACGAAGTAGTAGTATCTGCCTCTTTATTTGAACAAAATATTCTAACTGCTCCAGTATCAATTGAAAAGTTAGATATCTTAGACATTGAGCAGTCTTCAGCAGCAAACTTCTATGATGAGCTTTACAAAATAAAAGGTGTCGATATGGTTGTTCAGAGTCTCTCTATGCGATTTCCTAATACAAGAGGATTTAATGGAAATACAAACTATAGAATAAACCAGCTTGTTGATGGGGTCAATAACTCGGCACCTGGACTTAGCTTCTCACCAGGAAATATATTTGGTCTTGTTCAACTTGACGTGGAATCAGTTGAGCTAGTTGTAGGTGCCTCCTCTGCTCTTTACGGCCCAGGAGGAATGAATGGCACACTTCTTATGACAAGTAAAAACCCTTTCGAGTACGAGGGATTATCTGTTTCCCTGCAAAGCGGAGTCATGCATGTAGAAAATTCTTACGGGAAAGACCCCTCGCTAATGAGAGACATGAGCTTTAGATATGGGAAAAAATTATCAGAAAAGACAGCTCTTAAAATAACTGGAGGGTACTTGAAAGCTGATGACTGGAATGCCACTGATTATAGAAATAAAAGAGATTTAGATAATAAAAATAGTTCGAGATGGACCGATTCAGGTTATGACGGAGTAAATGTATACGGAGACGAAGTATCTATTAATTTAGAAGATGTAGAGGATGATGTTGCAATGGGATTTGCATCTAATTTGGGATATTCTGAAGGTACACAAGAGTATCTTGACGCTATTACTATGATCAAAGGCATTATACCGAACCAGGAATTAACAAGAACTGGTTTTAGGGAGACAGATTTAGTAGATTATAATGCTGAAAATATTAAAATAGGAGGGAGCCTTTACCATAACTTCAATGAAAATTTACAATCTGTCTTACAGATAAACTATGCCAAGGGTAGTAGTGTCTACTCAGCACAGAATAGATTCTCACTCAATGATTTCTCAATATTCAACTATAAAGCTGAGATACAGTCAAAAAATTTATTGGTGAGATTTTCAGGAGCTAATGAAAACTCAGGTGAGACATACGACGCAGGTACCCTCGCACTCAGAATAAATGAACTCTGGAAGCCTAGCGAGTTATGGTATCAAGATTTTTTTACTGGTTTTCTTACTGGAAAACTTGCATTTGCTATGGATGATAACGAAGCATCAAAATATGGTAGGATGGTTGCTGATAACGTTGATGAGTTTGGTAATATCTTAGATAAGTCAAAACCATCTCTCCCAAAGCCAGGGACAGATATATTCAATTCTTTTAAAAATCAAGCAGTTTCAACAAATATTGCTCAGGGAGGAGCCAGAGTCATCGACAAGAGCTCAATGTATAACTTTGATGTTAACTATAATTTTAATGAGATTATTGAGTCATTTAATTTATTAGTTGGATTTAATATTAAGCAAACAGTTATTAATTCTGAGGGATCAATCTTTTATGACAAACCTGATGATCCTCTGGAGATATTTGAGATTGGAGCATTTGCACAGTTTACAGACGAGTGGGCATCAAAAAAACTCTTTCCTAATTTTTCTGTGAGGATGGACAAAAATGAATATGTCCCTGTTAGGGTCACTCCTAGATTTTCTTTAGTATATGCAGTTGATAACTCAAATCAAAAATTTTTGAGAGCTTCTGCCCAGACTGCATTTAGATTTCCTTCAGTAGTTGATCAGTGGACAGATTTATTTGTTGCACCTGTCAATGTAGTTGGTGGCCAGAGAGTCCTTCAAGATATCTATAACTTACACGGATCTAGTGTTTATGCTCTCGACGGAAATAATCCTGTGCTCTCTAGACCCATCCTATCAAATGAGTTCCAGATACCCACATTCGGACCTGAGCAAGTAAGAGCATTTGAGATTGGCTATAAAGGTCTTTACAACAACAGGAAGATTCTTTTAGATGGATATTTTTTTTATAATAATTATAATGGTTTTTTAGCCTCTCAATTACTAGCACAAAATCCTAATACATCTGAGGAGAAAAGGTTTATTACAACTATAAGTTTAGATCAAGCTGTTAGTTCTTACGGTTGGGCTCTAGGTATTGATTATAGGATAGTTAACAATTTTGAACTTTCTTCAAATATTTCATATAATGATGTAAACACTGTAATGAAGCCTGGTTTTCAAATTCAGTTTAATACTCCAGATTATAGATTCAATTTATCTTTTGGTAATAGAAAACTTACAAATAGATTAGGTTTTAATTTAAATTATAGATGGCAAAACTCATTTTTATGGGAGTCCTCGTTTGGGGTAGGTGACATACCTGAAATTCATAATATTGACGCGCAGATAACCTATAGTATACCTAAGATAAAGTCAAAGATTAAACTTGGTGGATCAAATATTTTAAATAATTATCACATAACAAGTTTTGGTAGTGCAAGCGTAGGGGGACTCTATTATCTTACTTTAGTCTTAGATGATGTCTTGTGACACTTTTTGAATAAGTTTCCATGAATCTTCTACATGTCTCTTTGTAACTAGTGTATTTCCTATAGGCATTCTAATTGAGTACTTTCCATTAACTAAGGTATGTGTAAGGTATATTTTTCCAGTTTTATTTAACCTTTTGACTAATTTCTCATTTAGTGTATTTATATCCTTTATTTTAGTTCTTTTCTCTGGATTAAATCTGAAATTTATCATATTTATATTTTGTTTTGTGGTTAGCTCAAAATCTTTGGTGTCAGAAATTTTATTACTCAGCTCTTTAGCTAACTCTATATGATTTTTTAAATATTTCTTTATTCCATCGATTCCGTAGGACCTGATAACAAACCACAACTTTAATGCACGAAATCTTCTTCCTAGCTGTAAGCTCCAGTCCTTATAATTATTAATATTAGAGATTGAGGTCTTTAGATACTCAGGATGAATTTCCAGAGTTTGAATAAGACAACTTTTATCTTTAACGTAGTATAAGCTACAGTCAAAATTTGTCAGCATCCACTTGTGAGGATTAAAAATAAATGAATCTGCATACTTAATGTTTTTTATATCATCTTTAAATTCATCTAAAAAAAGTACACTTCCAGCATAAGCAGCATCTACATGATGCCAAATTTTATATTTTTTTGCTAATAAACAGATTTCATTAATCGGATCAAATGCGACTGTTCCAGTTGTACCGTATGTGGATACTATAGCTAATGGAATATAATTTTCCTTTAAATCTTTTCTAATCTGTCCCTCCAGTTTATGAATATCCATAGAAAGATCTGAACCACAATCAATTTTTATTAAATTATCAGAACCAATCCCAATTATTTTTACTGCCTTCTCTACACTGCTATGCGTCTCTTTTGAGCAATAAACTCTGTAAATGTTTTTATCAAGACCCTTCTTGTTAGTATTAAAATTTGATAGAGTTTCCCTCGCCGTAAGAAGAGAGCAAATAGTGCCA
>JAYPDR010000060.1:0-10058 GCA_038125345.1 Marinoscillum sp.
ATCTTTTGTAAGTGATTAAAGAGTCAAGATATTCTGAGTTGATCTGAGAAAAAATTTGATCAAAAAACTTTCTTCTATCTTGACTATAATTTCTGATTAAATTTATGTCATATGGATTAATAAATACTGAAGGTGTTTTCCCAATATGTTCTTTTAAACTTTTATATTTTGTTTCATTTTCATAAAATACCTTACTGCCTGATTTATCAAAAACACATTTATATTCATTTTTATTATTAAATAAACCACTTATTGAAAAAAAAGACTCTTTATGATTTATGTTATCAAAATCAAAACTAGTAACAGCACTTTTTCCATAAGAGAGGTAATAAATTGAATCAAGTAAATTTGTTTTTCCAGCACCATTTTCGCCAAATAAAAAATTTATTTTTTTTGAAAAATTGATCTGTGCTGTTTTATAATTTTTAAAATTATTAATCTTTATTTTATCAATATGCATATATATTTGTGCAAATTTAGAAATGATTTTTATGTAAATAAATAAATTTTTATTTCAGAAGTTGATTTTATAATTAAAAATGCCAGCTACAAAAACAAAAAATATTAAATCTAAAATTGAAGAAGAGTTTAACGCTACAACATATATATATTGGTTAAAATCAATGTTATTGATGAGGAGGTTTGAGGAGATGGCAGGAAGATTATATGGACAGCAAAAAATTAGGGGATTTTGTCATTTATACATCGGTCAAGAAGCATGTATTTCGGGTTGCGTAACTGCGTTACGAGATGGAGATAAATATATAACTTCATACAGGGATCACGCTCATCCTCTTGCTTTAGGAACTAATCCAAATAAAATTATGGCTGAGCTATATGGTAAAGCTACAGGTATTTCAAAGGGAAAGGGGGGATCGATGCATATGTTTGATAAAGAAAAAAATTTTTTTGGTGGACATGGTATTGTTGGTAATCAAATTCCTATGGGAGCAGGAATAGCCTTTGCTGAAAAATATAAAAAAACGGGTAATGTTTGTTTAACTTTCCTTGGAGATGGTGCTCTAAGAATTGGAGCATTTCATGAGGCGGTAAACATTTCAATGTTTCTCAAACTTCCTGTAATTTTCATTATTGAAAATAATGGCTACGCTATGGGGACTTCAGTAGATCGCACATCCAATGTAACTGAATTATATAAGTCGGGGCTTTCTTATGATATTCCGTCTGAACCTGTAGATGCTATGAATGTAATTAAAGTACATAGGGCAGTTGCTAAAGCTGCTAAAAGAGCCAGAGACGGGGAGGGTCCATCTCTTCTTGAGTTCAGAACGTACAGATATAAAGGACATTCTATGTCTGATCCAGCTAAATATAGATCAAAAGAGGAGGTTGAAAGTTATAAAGAGAAAGACCCTATTGAACAAGTAAAGAAAATGATTCTTTCTAAATCTATTTTAAATTCAGAAGACATTGATGTAATAGATCAGAATATTAAAGAGCAGGTAAAAAAATCAGTGGAATTTTCTGAGAATTCTCCTTATCCAAGTCCTGAAGATGCTTACAAAGATATTTATGTACAAGAAGATTATCCATTTTTAAGAGAATAAAGAGATATGGTAAAAATTAAAAAGCATAAGAATTCAAAAGAAGATATTCTACCTATTGAAAATACGAAAGCTATTAATGAAACAATTAGTAGATCAGAAGAATTTATAAGTAAACACAAAAGTGGAATTTTATATTTTCTTAGCTTGATTACTGTTTTGGTTGTGAGTTTCTCTATATACTCTTATGTAAAAAATAATCAAAATTTAACTGCACAAGAGGAGATGTTTCAAGCAGTCTATTATTTTGAGAAAGATTCTTTAGTTCAAGCTCTTAATGGTGATGGCAATAATTATGGCTTTTTAGAGATAATCGATGAGTATAGTTTATCTGAAGCTGCCAACTTAGCGAATTATTATGCTGGAGCCTCATATCTTAAGCTGGGTAATTATGAAAATGCTATTAAATATCTTAAAGACTTTTCTTCATCAGACTATTTAGTTCAGGCTAGAGCTTTTTCATTAATTGGCGATGCATATGTTGAATTAAAAGATTACAGTAATGCAATTGATTATTTTGATAAAGCAGCAGATGAATATCCAAACGAATATTTTACTCCAAGCTATTTATTGAAGCTTGCTTTAGTTTATGAAGAAATTGATGATTTAGATGCTGCTTTAGAGGTATATGAACAGATTATTGATAAGTATAAGAATTCACCAGAATTTCAAACCTCAGTCAAAAACAAATCAAGGTTAGAAGGACTTTTATTATGAGTATTCACTCACCTAATTTTAATGATCATTCTGAAATAAATTTTAAAAGTTGTAAAATAGGACTTATAAAGTCCCTATGGAATTCCAGAATAACAGATTTATTATTTAATTCTGCCTATAATTATCTTATAAGCGCAGGTATCAACAAAAAAAATATTATTATAAAAGAGGCCCCTGGTAGTATGGAATTGGTTTATGTTACTGATTATATTTTATCTAAAATGAAGTTAGATGGTGTAATTGCATTGGGGTGTATAATTAAAGGCGAAACTGATCATGATATTTATATATCAAACGCTGTCGCTAACGGACTAGTTAATGTATCATTAAATAAAAAAAAGCCTGTTATTTTCGGTGTTCTTACAACAAATAACTTTAATCAAGCTATTGAAAGAGCGGGAGGAAAACATGGTGATAAAGGAATTGAATCTGCTCAGACTTTGCTTAAAGTGTTAAGTGAGTGCAATTAAGTTCAAATCGTGTTCTGAAAAACATATACAGCGGCTCCACATAAATATCCAATCACTGCGTATATAGATATTTTTTTGAGATACCAGAAGAATGGTATTTTTTCTAACCCCATAATAGCTACCCCAGCTGCTGAACCAATAATTAACGCGCTTCCACCAGTACCCGCACAATAGGCAAGAAACTCCCAAAATAATCCATCTTGCATGAAAAATCCAGCTTCTTCTAGAGGATACATTCCAATTGCAGCTGCTACAAGAGGAACATTATCAACAATTGAGGATAGCAATCCTATGATTAATCCAATTATATATACTCCCGTTGGTGTATCTGTTCCTATTTGATTATCTAAATAAGTAGCCATAACACCTAGATGTCCTGCAGCCTGAAGACTTCCTACTGCAAGTAAAATACCTAAAAAGAAAAGGAGTGTTGGAACATCCATTTTCTCAAGAGCGTGGTAAGCAGAGAAATGCTCTCTTGTATCTTTATCTTCTTTTCTGTGTAATAAATCAGTTAGTAGCCATAAAAACCCTAGGCTAAACATCATTCCCATGAATGGAGGATAATGAGTGACTGACTTAAATACAGGTACAAATAGAAGACCTGCTATTCCGCTGAAGAAAACGATGTTTCTAGTTTTAGTGGTAGTATGATGGGAATTTACCATAAAATCTTCATCAGGTTTTATAATACTGCCTTTTATTTTTGGAGACATTATGAGTAGTGGAACTATTAAGCATATTAAACTTGGAATAATTAATTTAGTTACAATAGCATACGTTGTTACTTGTTTTCCAATCCATAACATAGTAGTAGTTACATCACCAATTGGTGACCATGCTCCTCCAGCATTAGCAGCAATTATTATCATTCCAAGGAAAAACCATCTGTCTTTTTGATCTGCAAGAAATTTTCTAGTTACTGATACCATCACAATAGATGTGGTCAGGTTGTCTAAAAGAGCAGAGAAAAAGAAAGCTATAAATCCTAGTATCCAAAAAAGTTTACGTTTACTTGTAGTTCGAATTAAATCAGTGGCAACTCTAAAACCCCCATGAATATCAATGATTTCTACAATAGTCATAGCTCCCATTAAGAAAAACAAGATGCTAGATATCTCAGACAATATTTCAAAAAGTTGAACTTCTGTTACATAATGTTGAATTATTTCTGAGGTTGATTTTTCAATAGTTTCAGATGTTTGAATAATTTCATCTGGATATATATTTGAAAATTCGGCTTCAGCGTAATCCTTTACATTATCTAAATCAACAATTTCTTCTTTACCAAAAACATAGATTGTCCAGCAAAGAATTCCAGTAATTAATGCTATTGCAGCTTTATCTATTTTAATAGTGTGCTCAACGGTGATAAAAATATATCCTATAACAAAAACAACAAGCATTAATTCATACATATCAAAAAAATTTATTATTTATCAAAACGCCAGATGATGTTGAAAGTTTAGATCCAGTAACAGATTTATCTATATTTAGTTTATTTAAAAATCTTAAAAGCCCTAAAAACCCAAATATAATGGCCTCTTTAAAAATAATTAATTTTTTTTCAGGTACAATAAAATTTATATTTTGTTTGTTGTACTGATTTATTTTCTCAATTAAATGTTTATTAAAAACTCCTCCTCCAGTCATTAAAACATTAGATTTTTGTTTGATATTCAAGTTGATCTGGTGAGCTATATGATTTATAAAAGTATTCATTACATCTTCAGGGCAAATATTTTCAAATAAAGGATAAAAATGTTTTTCAATATATATCAAATCAAGACTTTTAGGTTGTTTTTTTGAATAGTACTCTAATTTATTAAGTAAGTTAAACAAGGAATCATTAAATCTCCCTTTTCTAGATAAGGTCCCATCTAAATCAAATTCTTCATTTAATATTCTAGAATAATGATTTAAAATAATATTTGAAGGACAAATATCGTAACCTTTAAGTTTCTTCGATTGTAAAGAACTAATGTTTGTAATTCCCCCAATATTTATACAGTAATCATAAGAGTTAAAAAGTTCTTTTTCACCATATGGAACAAGTGGAGCTCCTTGCCCGCCCATAATAACATCTAATTCTCGAAAATTAGAAACAACTGGAGCATTGGTTAATTTATAAATCATAAATGGGTTACCAATTTGATGATGAATACCTCTAGATATATCATGGAAAACAGTATGACCGTGAGAAGAAATTAAATCAATTTTGTTATTATATTTAATAATATATTTTTTAAGTTTTGTACCAATAAATTTTCCTAAATCAACATCAAGGCATTTCAACTCATAAGAATTACTTGAAGAACAGCTTATAAGTTTTTCTCTTAAATAATCTTCATAGGGTATACTTGAAGAGTCTAAGACTTCATAACTCCATTTATTATCCTCATGCCAAAAACAGCAATATGAAATATCAAGCCCGTCACATGACGTCCCAGACATAACTCCAATTACATAAAATTTTTTTACTTTGTTCAAACTCTTAACTTTTTTATTTATGAATTAAAGAATGCATCTTTGCACTCAGTCAAATCAATAGGAATGCAAAGTTTTTTTCATAAATCAATCCTAATATACTTTTTTTTTCTAAGTAATTTTTCATTAGCTCAGGTTACAACTCCCTTTAGTTCATTGATGCCTATTGGAGAATTATCAGATAACTCTTTTGCTAATAATTTAGCTATGGGTGGTGTTGGCATTAGCAATGGTTCATACTGGCATCTTAACAATCAAAATCCTGCAGCATTGGTATATAATAGGTTTACAACATTTGAGATGGGGATAGCATCAGATGTTAGGCAATTGATTAATAATCGTACAAAAGATGTGTCAGGAAATGGAAACATTAATTATTTTGGATTTGGAGTCCCAATCATTAAAGGTGGAAAATGGGTAACATCGTTTGGTTTCAATCCTTTTAGTAATCTTAATTATAAACTTTTCAATGAAGAAATGATTTTTGACATTAATGGGAACCCAACCTCTGCATTAGTTAATTATAATTACGATGGCTCTGGAGGATTAACTCAATTATATTTCTCAAATGGAATTAAGCTTAGTGATGAGTTTTCTTTTGGAATGAAAGGGGCTTATATTTTTGGTAAGCTTTTATCTAATATTTCTTCTTTTGTTTCAAATGAGAAACAGTTTTATTCTAATCTTTACGAGAGAGCATCTTTCAATGACTATACACTATCTGTCGGGATGTTTTATAGAAAAGAAATAAATGAAAATAAGTTTATTAAACTAGGTGCTACTTTTGATTTACCATCTTCTCTTAACTCAAACAGATTTTCTCAATTAGAAAGGAAAACCCCAAATTCATTAACAGTTCTTGTTATTGATACTTTATTAAATAATTCAATTTCGGAATTTATAATGCCTTCCTCAATTGGTTTAGGAGTCTCATATGAAATAATTGATAAATTATCATTAGGCCTTGAATTTAAAAGTGAAAACTGGGATAGTAATGATGGATACCTAGATGATTTGTTTAAAAATTATAGTAATTCTTATCAGATATCTTCTGGAGTTGAGATAATTCCTGATGCCGAAAGTGTTACAAGTTTTTTTAGAAGAGTTACATATAGGGCTGGATTACTTATAAAAAAATCGCCTATTTCTATTAATTCAAGCACTTTAAATACTCGAGCTGTAACTTTTGGACTCTCATTGCCTGTAGGGACGATATCAAGAATTAATTTTGGGTTGGAGATGGGTAAGAGAGGAAATCTTGAAAAAAACGGCGTTAAAGAAAACTATCTAAAGTTTTTGGTTGGAAGCTCAATTAATAACGTTTGGTTCATTAAAAGAAAATTTGATTAAATTTAGCATATGAAAAATTTGATATTTATATATATATTATTCTTATTCTCATTAAATGTTTTTTCTCAGCCAGGATGGAATTGGCCAGAAA
Source organism: Marinoscillum sp. (assembly GCA_038125345.1). Taxonomy (GTDB): domain Bacteria; phylum Bacteroidota; class Bacteroidia; order Cytophagales; family MED-G16; genus MED-G16. The sequence continues at coordinate 6,681 of JAYPDR010000060.1, forward strand.
ACAAATCAGAAGCTGAAGAAAAAAACGTTTTATACACTGACTATTTAAAACAAGAAAATTGTAAAGCTGCTGTCGGACCCTTAAACTGGTTGCTTGAGAATGTTCCTAATCTTCATGTTTCTATTTATCAAAATGGAATAAAAATATACAGGTGTCTGATTGATAATGAGCAAGATCCAATTATTAAAAATGAGTTAATCGATAAAGCTTTAAAAATATTTGATGGTAGGATAGAAAACTTTGGAAGAGAGGAATATGTTAAAAATAGAAAAGTGACATTTGCTTATACTTTTTATAGATCTGAAGAAGATAAATATGAGTCACTATTTAATATGTTCAAAGATGCTTTTAATTTAAATGGAAATAATATTGGAAATAGCAATTTAGTTGCTTATATGGATATTGTTAGAAAGCATAAGCTTACCTCTAATTCTATTTCTGATGATGAGGTCCTAGATATTTATGATTTTATATCAAAAATTATCAGTAATAAAAAAAAGGAAGATCCTGAAAATGAATCTCGTTTACTTAGCTACCAAGATAACATTGATAAGCTTTTAACTGCAACTATTACTGTTGATTGTGATTTTGTAGAAAATACACTTGGACCAAAATTATTACTACTTACTGCTGAGCCTGATAATGAGATTACCCAAACAGAATACGATAATTTAACCCCAGTTGATATAGCTTATTCGGATGAGATAGTTAATTTGGCTAAAAAAATATTTCAGTTAAGTATTACTGGTAAGTGTACCTCATCTGATATTGCTTTAGAGGCTGCTAAAATAATGTTTACAAAAGAAGAGGATTTTGCTATTGCAAAATTTATAGCTATTAGAGAGCTATCCTTAGAAAATTTTGAAACTTCTCTAAATTATTGTGATGCTGCTTTTCATTGTGCTGATGATAATGTTCAAAAATCTGAAATGTTATTAAGAAAAGCTCAGGTATATCAGATAATTGGCAATAAAATTAAAGCTAGAGATAATGCTAAAAGTTCAATATCTTACGATAATACCAATTCAGATGCATATAAATTAATAGGCAATCTTTATATGTCATCATTTGATGATTGTAAAGAAGGAAAAAGTAGAGTGGAAGATAGATTAGTTTTTATTGCGGCCTATAATATCTATAATAGTGGAGGTCTTACTACTCTAGCAAATCAAGCTAAAGAGCAGTTTCCTTCTATGGAGGAAATATTTAATGAAAATTTAGAAGTAGGAGAGTTAATGAATACTGGATGTTGGATTAATGAGACGGTGACACTTAATAAACGTTAATGAAAAACCTTAATTTAGAACAATTTATTTCTAATGTCCCAGTCCTCAGGATTTTTGGAAAAAACTTAGCTCTTAATGCAGGAATTGCTTTTGTTATCCAAGACTTTTTAATTCCATTATACTCAAATTATATATACAATATAGTTTTTAGTTTATTCTTATTTGGAATTCTTTCTCTTGGATATTGGTTTTATATCTTTAAAAATCAAGAAAAAAAACTATCTCATTATTCTTTTCAATTATTTATAGTAAGTATAATACTCTCAGTTATGGTTGGTGCTTTAAGCTCTGTATCTAAAGCTCTTTCTTCTGATGACAGGGGTATTTTAGCATCTAATGTAGATTTTGTAGCTAATTTACAAGATAATACAAATATTTATAAAGAAGATATTCAATCTTTAGGGAGAGATATTTCTAAAGTATCTGATCAATTTTCAGAACTTCAAGATAATTTATCTTCCTTATCACAACAAATTTCTTCACAGTTTTCAGAGACTGGCAATACATCTATTGATGAAGAGGATTTTTTAAATAAAATTTCATCTCTTATTGATGAAAAAGGAAATGCTAGAGAAAAAATTGTTGTAAGTGATAATGATTCTGAAGAAGTTAAAGAATTAAAGAGAGATCTTGATGTTGCAACTGAGCTTCTCAGACAAGTAACATTAGCTAATGTGAATTTACAAAAAAGAGAAAATGCGAGTTCTTCAAGTGAACAGCTAAATTCTGATAGTATAGTTTATTATATTGATGATTTAAAGAAAGATGTAAGTGACCTAAGAAATTTTTCTTTACAACTTTTAGCAAATACAGCTCTTGCTGACACAAGATCAGAATTTAATGCTTTTAGGAATGAAACCAAAAAAGATTTAGATGAGTTTAAACTTTTTACAACTAATGAAATCGAGGAAATTAAAAATCTTTCAAATGAGATATTAGAAATTTTCAGTAAATCATCAACCATCTCTAGTAATAATTTATCCAAAGACCTTAAAGATTTATCTAAAGCAATGGAAAAAACTAATTCAAAAAGTGGATCTATTGATGAAAGTTATCTTGAGGAGATTATAGAAACTTATCAGGAGCTAGCAAAAAAAATAGATAATAGTTCGTTTCAAAACGATTTAAATGATATAAAAAAAGAGTTAGCTAATTTGTCCTCTAGCTCAAATTCTGTGGATAAATCTGTTTTACAGTCTTTGGAATCTTCTCCAGAGGGTATTGTAGATAATAATGCTAGTTTATCAGAATTAAAATACTATATAGTTGAGCTAATGAAAGATCAAAATGAAATTAGGCAAATTGTAAAAGATCTAAGAGAGTTGCTTGAAAAAAGTGAACAAAATTAATGCCTCGATATATTATTTTTTTAATTTTTTTTTCTTGTTCCACAAATAATCAAAAGAACTTTGATAAGAATTATGAGGGACCAGTAATAGAAATTAAAGAATTCATGACTTTTTTTTCAGATTCAGCGAAGGTAAAATTCAAGTTAAGTTCTGATATTTATGAGGTTTATTCTTCTGGCGAAGAGATTTATCCTAATGGGTTGTACATGGACATATATTCAAAAAGATCAGATTCAGTCTCGGCTTCTTTTAGTGCTAATTATGTTATAAAGTATTTAGATGAAAATTTTTATAAGGCAAGTGGTAATGTTATTCTTTATAATTTTAGTACAAGTGATGAATTACGAACAGAGGAATTAATTTGGTATCCTAATGATGAAAAATTTATCTCAGAAAAATTTGTTACTATAAAAACGGGAAATGAAATCCATACTGGAGAAGGGATGGTTTCTAACCAAGATTTTTCAGATTATGAAATTCTTAAACCTTCAGGTATCATAGAAATCAATGAAAATTAAATATTTACTTTTAATTTTTTCAGTTGCGTTTTTTCTTTATGCAATTTTTTTAACTTTTGAAAATGGATTTATTTCATCCTATGGTTTATTCATGATTTCATTTGCTCTATTCTTTTTATTTAAGTTGAAGTAGATGGTCACAGCTGAATCTGAAATTCTATTAATTTTAATATGTATTTTTTTCTCTGGTTTATTTTCAGGATTAGAGATAGCTTACATATCTAG
>JAYPDR010000061.1:0-10019 GCA_038125345.1 Marinoscillum sp.
CTTTTAAGTAAATATGAAAACTTTTTATTTGGGTCCCCTAGATTGGGGAGCTCTGCATCAATGAATTTTTATGTTGGTAATAATTTAGAATTAAAAGTTCTAGATAAAAATGATTCCATAAATGGAACGAAAAAAATTAAAATATTTGATAATTTATCATTTTCTAGCAGCTACAATTTTCTTGCCGACTCTTTTAAACTAGCTCCAGTAAGATTTGGGACGAGAACTTCTTTTTTCAAAAATTTAATTAATTTAAGTGTTTCAGGATCATTAGATCCTTACACTTTTAAATTAGATAGTATAACATCATCTAATAATATAGAGACAATATATCAGAGAAGAATTGATGAGTATGCAATTAATAATAATCAAGGCCTTGGATTTCTTTCTTATATTAATATGGCGCTAGGTTTTAGATTTTCAGCAAAAGATTTTCAAAATGAAAATGAAAGCCAAGAGAAAGATTCTAGATTTGGCACTAGAGAAGAAATTGACTATATAAATTCTAATATTGCAGATTATATTGATTTTAATGTACCATGGTCTATAAATGCTAGTTATAATCTTAATAGAAGAAAAATAGGATATAAAGTTCCCACTATAACTCAAACTTTTACTCTTTCTGGTGATGTAAGTATTTCAGAGAAAACAAAAATTTCTTTTAGATCGGGTTATGATTTTAAAAACAAAAAATTGACTCAAACTAGTATTAATGCAACAAGAGACCTTCACTGTTGGAGAATTAACTTTAGTTGGGTTCCATTTGGAAGATTTCAATCATATAATTTATCAATAAATGCAGTCTCTGCACTTCTACAAGATCTTAAACTTGAAAAAAGAAGTAGATTTTTTGATAATCTTTAATTACCCTCTGGTTTCATTTGAGGAAAAAATAACACATCTTGAATTGAATATGAATCAGTTAATAACATAGTAAGTCTGTCTATACCTATTCCTATTCCTGCAGTAGGAGGCATGCCATACTCTAATGCAGTTAAATAATCTTCATCTAACACCATTGCTTCTTCGTCTCCTTTTTTGCCAAGTTTGACTTGATCTTCAAATCTTTTCCTCTGATCAAGAGGATCATTTACTTCAGAGAAAGCATTACAAATTTCCTTACCGTTACAAATTAATTCAAACCTTTCAACTAGACCCTCCTTTGATCTATGTTTTTTAGCAAGAGGAGACATTTCTATTGGGTAATCGATGATAAAAGTTGGCTGAATTAAAAAGGGTTCACATTTTTCCCCAAAAATTTCATCAATTAACTTTCCCCTTCCCATTGAATTATCAACTTTAATTTTTAAATCTGAACATACACCTTTCAATTCAACCTCATTCATCTTAGATACATCCACGCCAGTAAACTTTTCAATAACTTCATACATTGTATACCTTTCCCATTTTTTTCCAAAATCAATTGAATTATTATTACAAGAAATCTTAGTAGAATTATTTGTAATTTTTTTGACAATCCTATTAAACATTTCTTCTACAAAATCCATCATCCACAAATAATCTTTATAAGCTACATAAAATTCACATTGAGTAAATTCAGGATTATGAAATCTTGACATACCTTCATTTCTAAAATCTTTGGCAAATTCAAATACTCCATCAAAACCACCAACTATTAATCTCTTCAAATAAAGCTCATTTGCTATTCTAAGATACAAGGGGATGTCTAGCGTATTATGATAAGTTTTAAATGGTCTTGCTGATGCTCCACCATAGATTGGCTGTAAAATTGGAGTTTCGACCTCAAGAAAATTGTTTTCATTTAAAATAGATCTAATTTCATTGACAATTATCGATCTTTTGATAAAAATTTCTCTCGATTCTGGATTAACGATTAAGTCAACATATCTTCTTCTGTATTTAAGCTCAGTGTTACTAAAAGCATCATGTTTTTTAGATTCTCCTGACTCATCTATTGACTCTTTGACTACGGGTAGAGGCTTAACCGACTTCGACAATACTTTTAACTCATTGACATGAATAGAAATCTCTCCAACTTGAGTTTTAAAAGCATAACCCTTAATTCCAATAATATCTCCAAGGTCTAATTTCTTTTTGAATATGGTATTATAAAGAGTTTTATCTTCTGAATGACAAATGTCATCTCTTCTTACATAAATTTGAATTCTACCTTTTGAATCTTGAATTTCAGCAAAAGAAGCTGAACCCATTACTCTTCTTGACATTAATCTTCCAGCTAATGATATATCACCAAAATTCTTATTCTTTTCATTATAATTTTTTTTTATTTCATCAGTAGAGGTATTTATCTCAAAAGATTCCGATGGGTATGGATCAATTCCAAGGTCTATTATTTCTTCTCTGGATTTTCTTCTTTGTTCTTCTTGTTCGCTTAAACTCATATTATTAATTTAGTTTTTTTCTTCTATTTATTTCATTTTTTATTAATGTAAATTGTCTATTACTTTGACCTTTTACTGAGCTATTTTCATTTGCTCTCCTAATTAAATATGGTATTGTTTTTTCTATGGGGCCGTAAGGTATTAGCTTAACTACATTATAACCTATATTAGAAAGTGTAAATGATATATTATCACTCATTCCGAATAATTGAGAAAACCAAACTCTTTTATAATCTCTGCTAATATTATTTTTACTCATTAAATTCATTAAATACAGACATGAATCTTCATTATGGCTACCAACCCAAAGAGATAAGTTATCAATATTATTAATACAAAATTTAAGAGAATCATTAAACTCAGAATCCGTTTCTTGTTTTGATGGTTGTATGGGGCTAGGATAACCATATTTATTGGCTCTTTCTCTTTCCTTCTCCATATAAGCACCCCTAACTAATTTAACACCATAGAAATATTGTTTTTGTTTAGCTATTTTAATATTTGCTTTTATTCTATCTAATGTTCCAATTCTGTAGCACTGATGTGTTAAAAAAACAACTGTACTAGTATTATTAAACTCTTCCATTAATTTTAATGCAGCAGTATCAATTACATCTTGTATCCACGTCTCCTCAGCATCAATTAATATTTGTACTTTATTTTTTTGAGATTCTTTACATAACTTTCTCATTCTCTCAACAAATAATAAATATTCATCACTTTCATAAGTTAACTTACCAGATGAAATATCTTCAAGAATATGAATATCCATTAGCCCAGTACACTTAATTGCAATAAAAGGAAGGTTTTCTTTTCCTAAATAATTGATAATTTTCAAAGAGTCGTTTATATAATTTTCAAAACCTTTTTCGGAAGATTCAGCTTCAACTGAATATTCTGGCATCGCACTAATTTTATATTTTTTTAAACTATCAAATGTTTTTTTACATTCCTCTATTGTTTCGCCTCCACAGAAATGTTTAAAAAGAGTATTTTTTATAATTGACTTAAATGGAAGTTTGAATTTAAGCACAAGTAATAATAACATATTACCAAGCTTTGTTAGAATTGGATAGTCAAGCACTGAAAATAAAAAAAAAGCTTTTCTTAACTCTAAATTCGATTTATTAGTAAAAGCTAATTCTGTGTTATTAAATAAGTTTTTTGTACTTTTGTCCACTTATCTGATTTGTTGTGTAATTTCAGAGCAAAAATATAATAGAAATGAGCAAAAAGTTTAATATAGAGCCAATTAATAATTGGATAAAAATCAAAAATCAACCATTAATTATATCAGGACCATGTAGTGCAGAAACTTTTGAACAACTTTATCAAACTTGTAAGGAATTAAAATCTCATGGCATAAGTTTATTTAGAGCTGGGGTCTGGAAACCAAGAACTCGACCTGGAACTTTTGAAGGAAATGGAGAGGAGGCTCTAAAATGGATTTCCGATATTAAAAAAGAATTAGATATTCAATTTGCTGTAGAAGTTGCAAATACTAATCATGTAGAATTATCACTAAAATATGGAATAGATATTTTATGGATTGGTGCTAGAACTACAGTAAATCCTTTCTCTGTTCAAGAAATTGCAGAATCCTTAAAAGGAATAGATCTTCCAATGTTTGTAAAGAACCCTATAAATCCAGATTTATCTTTATGGATGGGAGCTTTAGAAAGAATTAATAAAGTAGGAATCAATAAATTGGGTGCTATTCATAGAGGATTTTCAATTACTGGAAGCTCAAAGTATAGATATACTCCAATGTGGAAAATTGCTATTGACTTAAAAAGTAACCATCCAAACCTTCCTTTAATTTGTGACCCATCACATATATGTGGAAATAGAGAAATGATTTTTGAAACCTCACAAAAAGCTTTAGATCTTGGATATGATGGCTTAATTATAGAATCACATATTGATCCAGATAATGCATGGAGTGATTCAAAACAGCAGATAACTCCTAGCTATCTTTCTGAAATCAAAAAGAATCTAAAGGTAAAAACATCTCATGAAGAAGATAAATCTTATAAGCATTTACTTGATGAAATTAGAGAAGGAATAGATGATGTTGATAAAGAACTTATAGAAGTGATCGCCAAAAGAATAAACTTAGTTGAAAAAATTGGTGAATTCAAAAAAGAACAAGATTTAACTACTTTTCAAGTTGACAGATGGAATGAAATATTCAAATCAAGAATAAAATGGGCTTTAGATAAAGGGTTAGATAAAGACTTTATTGAAGATTTATATAAAGTTATTCACCTAGGGTCTATTAATGTTCAAAATAAAATTATAAATAGGAAAAAAGCTAATTTTAAAATATGATTCCTAGTCATATTAAAATTGGTGATTTTATTTCTCCCCTTAACGAATATATTATTAAAAATAATTATTCAAAAATAGCTTTCTTAGCTGATAATAATTCATATAAATATTGTCTTAAACCTAATGAAAAAAGCTTCAGCTTTGAATACAATATAATTAAAATTAAAGAAGGTGAAGCAAATAAGATTTTACAATCGTGTGAAAAAGTATGGAAAAAACTTATTCAATTAAAATTTGATAGACATTCATTAATAATCAATTTAGGTGGGGGAGTAATTTGTGATTTAGGTGGTTTTGTCGCTTCAACATATATGAGGGGTATAGATTTCATAAATATACCTTCTACTCTCCTATCTCAAGTGGATGCAAGTATTGGCGGAAAGGTAGGAATTGATTATTATAATTTAAAAAATTTAATAGGTGTTTTTAATGAACCTAAGGAGGTTCTTGTAGATATTAATTTATTAAAAACACTTTCTAAAAGAGAACTTAAATCTGGTTTTGCTGAAATTATCAAACATTGTCTAATAAGAGATAAGGACATGTTTTTTAAAATTTCAAAAACCAAATGGGATTCTAACTCTTGGAAAGAACTAGTAAAACACTCTATATCAATAAAATATGATATAGTTAAGAATGATCCGACTGAACAAGGTATGAGAAAAATTTTAAACTTTGGACATACCATAGGTCATGCAATTGAAACAACATATTTATCAAAATCAAAAAAATTTTTGCATGGAGAAGCAATTTCAATTGGAATAATTTGTGAAGCCTTTATTTCTAACTATTTCAATAAGTTAAGTCATTCTGACCTCAATATTATTACAAAATATCTTCTAAGCATCTACCCATTACCAAAACTTAACTTTAAAAAAGAAATTATTAATAATACTCTTCTTGATAAAAAAAATAAATCAAATAAAATCAGAACATGTATTTTGAGTGGCATTGGATCTTGTGAATACAATTTTGAAATTGATAAAGATTTAATTAGTAATAGCATAGATTTTTATAATAAAAATACTAATGAAAAAAATTAATCTTTCTTTCAATAAAGAAATAAATGATATTAAAATAAATTTAAATTCTTCAAAGAGCGAGAGTAATAGATTATTAATTATTAAATATTTATCAAAAAATAAAATTGAATTACAAAATCTTTCAAATGCTAATGACACCTTACTGTTAGCTAATTTACTCAGTAAAGATTCCAATGAAATATGGGATGCAGAAGATGCAGGAACAACTTATAGGTTTTTAGCCTCTTATTTAGCTCTTAAGAAAGAAAATATAAATTTAATAGGAACTGAAAGAATGAAGAAAAGACCTATTAAAATATTAGTAGATTCTTTAAATAAGTTGGGAGCTAAAATTTATTATCTAGAAAAAAAAGGTTACCCTCCGATTACTATTAAAAATAAAATTTCTCAAGTCTCTAATTCAATTTCAGTTAAAGGAAATATTAGTAGTCAATATATATCTTCTCTTTTAATGATTTCACCTTTATTACCGCAAGGTCTTACAATAAATATTGATGGTCCTTTTTATAGTAAACCTTATGTAATGATGACTTTACACCTAATGAAAAAATTTGGGATTAAATTTAAAATGAGTAATAACATCATAAGTGTTGTAAATCAAGAATATAAAGGAGGACTACATGTAATTGAACCTGATTGGTCAGCAGCTAGTTATTGGTATAGTATCATTTCAATAAATAAAAATATAGATTCTATTACATTAAATAGTTTAAAAAAAGAGTCTCTCCAAGGAGACAGTATTATAGCCAAAATAATGAATCTATTCAATGTTAATACAGAGTATCATGATAATAAGATTATTCTTAGAAGAAAAAAATTAAGTAATAGTTATTTAGAAATTGATTTTAAAGATTGTCCTGATCTTGCTCAAACTATTTTAGTAGTTGCAGCATTTCATAATATTCAGCTAAAAGCTTATGGAGTTGAAAGTTTAAAAATTAAAGAAACAAATAGATTACTTGCAATGAGTCACGAATTAAAAAAAATTGGAGCTCTATTTCATGAGAAAAAAAACTATTGGATATTAGAAAATAGAGAAGAAAGTAGTCTGCCAAAAAAAATTGATATAGATACTTATGATGATCATAGAATGGCTATGGCATTTGCTCCACTGTCATCTGAGATTAATCTTGCTATTAATAATCCAGATGTTGTTAAAAAGTCGTATCCCAACTTTTGGGAGGATTTGAAAAAAGTAGGCTATAATGTAGTTTAATTATTATTTAATATATCTATTTAATATATCTAAAATCCTGACCTTTTTTTATTGCTAAGACAGATTCATACATTAACTTAATACAGTTTTCAACATCATTAATATGAACAGTTTCTACTGTTGTATGCATATATTTTAATGGAAGAGATATAAGAGCAGAGGCAACTCCATCATTAGAGTATGCAAAAGCATCAGTATCTGTTCCAGTAAATCTAGAAGCAGCCATTAGCTGATGTTCAATTTTATTTTTATTAGCTGTCTTTATTAAGAGCTTCAATAAATTATTTTGCACCGCTGGGCCAAATGTTAATGCGGGGCCCATACCTGATTTAATATCACCACTTTTTTTCTTATCATACATTGGAGAATTTGTGTCATGAGTTACATCAGTAATGATAGCAACGTCTGGATCAATTCTCTCAGCAATCATCTGAGCGCCTCTTAACCCTATTTCTTCTTGAACTGAGTTAACTATGTAAAGTCCAAAATCAAGTTTTTTCTTATTCTCATATAATCTTCTGGCTACTTCTGCTATCATAAAACCTCCCATTCTATTATCAAGTGCTCTTCCAGTATAATATTTTTTATTTAATATCATTAACTCATCTTCGAATGTAATAACACAACCAACGTGAACACCAAGAGCTTGAACTTCTTTTTTAGATGAGCATCCTACATCAATAAAAATATTCTTGAGTGAAGGAGTTTCTTCAGTTTTTTGATCTCTTACATGTATTGCAGGCCAACCAAAAACTCCTTTAACAATTCCTTTATCTGTATGAATATTTACTCTTTTTGATGGAGCAATTTGATGATCAGAACCACCATTTCTAATAACATAAATATATCCATCATCTGTAATATAATTTACAAACCAAGAAATCTCGTCAGCATGAGCTTCGATAACTACCTTATATGAAGCTGAAGGATTAACTACACCTACTACACTTCCATATGTATCTGATATATATTCATCGATATATGGAGTTATATAATCAAGCCAAATTCTTTGACCAGAAACCTCAAACCCTGTTGGGGAATGATTATTTAAATATTTAAATAAAAAATCTTCGCTTTTTTTATCCATCATTCTTTTATAATATAATAAATATCTTCATTTTCTTTTTTCATCAGGTATTCTTCTCTAGCAAATTTTTCTAATAATTCATCATCATTATCAAATCTATCCTTGTCAAATGATATTTTTTCAATTTCATTTAAATAAAAATTTCTTTGGTTTTCAAGTTCTTTCATTTTTGAAGATAGTCTGTATCTATTTATAAACCCATTTGAGTCTATTAGTATCATCCATAAAATAAAAGATAAAAAGAAAAGAAAATAAAAATTTTTGATGAGAAGTTTAATCTTATCTTTTATCATAAATCAAATATATAATTTATTTAGAAGGAAATTTTGCTTTATCTCCTAAATCCTCTTCTATCCTTAATAGCTGATTATATTTTGCTATTCTATCTGATCTTGATAAAGATCCCGTCTTTATTTGTCCAACATTTAAGCCGACAGCTATATCAGAAATTGTGGTGTCTTCTGTCTCACCTGATCTATGAGATACAATGGCTGTCCAACCTGATTTTTTTGCTAAATTTATTGCTTGAATGGTCTCAGTTAGTGTTCCTATTTGATTAGGTTTTATTAAAATAGAATTAGCACTCTTTTCTTCAATAGCTCTTTTTAAATATTTAAGATTTGTTACTAAAAGATCATCACCTACAAGTTGACAAATACTCCCTATTTCTTTTGTTAACATTCTCCAACCATCCCAATCATTTTCATCACATCCATCTTCAATGCTATCAATAGGATATTGATTAACTAAACTTTTTAAATATAAAACTTGAGCTTCAGAATTTCTCACCTCCCCATTATTACCTTCAAAAATTCTATAATCATATTCTCCATTTTTATAAAATTCAGAAGAAGCGCAATCCATTGCGAGAGTAATATCTTTTCCTGGAGAAAAACCTGACTTTTCTATTGAACTAAGAATTGTATCTATTGCTTCTTCAGTTCCACCAGAAAAATTTGGAGCAAATCCTCCCTCATCTCCAACTGCAGTACTAAGATTTTTACTTTTAAGTATAGACTTAAGTGTATGAAATATTTCAGAACCATATCTTAAAGCCTCACTAAAGGAATTGGCTCCAACTGGTCTTATCATAAACTCTTGAAAAGCAATTGGTGCATCAGAATGAGAACCACCATTGATAATATTCATCATTGGGACAGGTAATAAAGCGGCATCATTACCACCCAAGTATTTATATAATGGCATCTCAGATAGTTTTGAAGATAAATGAGCATATGCTAAAGAAACTCCTAGAATTGCATTAGCTCCAAGATTAGACTTGTTCAATGAACCATCTAATTCTATTAATATTTTATCAATATCTTCTTGCATAAAACAAGGCTTACCAACTAATTCTTTTGAGATAATTGTATTTATATTATTTACAGCTTTATAAACTGATTTACCATTATAAATTTTAGCATTATCTCTTAACTCTACTGCTTCATGCTCTCCAGTGGACGCTCCAGAAGGTACAGACGCTCTTCCCATAATTTTATCTGAAAAAATATCAACTTCAACCGTTGGATTTCCTCTAGAGTCTAAAATTTGCCTCGCAACTAATTTTGTTATTATATTCACTTTTGTAACATATTTATAAATTCATCAAATAAATATCTTGAGTCGTGTGGTCCAGGTGATGATTCTGGATGATATTGGACTGAAAAAGCTTTTTTACCCTTAACTCTAATACCTTCGACTGTATTATCATTTAAATTAATATGAGTTAATTCAATTTTCTCTGATTTCTTTACATCCTCAATAGAGACAGCAAATCCATGATTTTGAGAAGTAATTTCAGATTTTCCAGACTTTAAATTCTTTACCGGATGATTGATTCCTCTGTGACCATTATGTAACTTATAAGTTGAAATTTCACAAGCTCTTGCTAAAATTTGATGTCCAAGACAAATTCCAAAAACTGGCTCATCATTTTTAATAATTTCTTTAACTGTATT
>JAYPDR010000062.1:0-9761 GCA_038125345.1 Marinoscillum sp.
TAGTACCTAAATAACTTTGAATTTTTGGAACCATTGTATGATTTTCTTGATTAAGAAGTAAAGCTGTCACTGTAAAATCATTGTAGGCAAGCATCAAACTAAATAATCCAGCAGTGATAACGCCAGGCCACATTACTGGCATAATAACATGTCTAAAGGCTTGAAAATACGAACAGCCATCAATTAATGCACTCTCATCAAGTTCTTTGGGAACAGTTTTGAAAAATGAATATAATAACCATAGTGTAAACGGCTGATTAATTGCTACTAAAACTATAATGGTAGTAGGTAGTATTCCCCAAATTTGTAATTGAAAAAATGGAAATAGATATCCTGAGACAAGTGTTATGTGAGGCATTGCTCTAAATATTAGAGCTGCAATTAATATCCAAAAAGCATAGTTCTTTGTTGATCTTGAAAGAGCATAAGCACCTAGAGTGCCTAAAAATAATGAAATACTAACTACAAAGACTGTAACAATTATAGTATTTTTTGATGCTTTCCAAAATTCACCTTCTGTCCAAGCTTGGGTATAAGCGTTTATTGTAAAATTAGTTCCTGTTTCTATTAAAGTGTTAAAGCCTGTAATAGCATACCACCAATCAGATCTTGAAAAGAAATCAGCTCTGACTTTAAACGATCCCCAGAAAGTCCAAACAAAAGGAAAGCATGCTATTAATAACCAAACTATAATAAAAATTGTATTAAAAGTTTTTAATCTAGTTGATTTTTTATCTAATCCGTAATCCATATTTATCTTGCTGTTTTAAATTCTTTCCATGTCCTAATTAAAACTGGTGATAACAAAATAGCTATTCCAATAATTGTCATTACAGAAGTGGCAGCCGCTGAACCAAACAAAATTACTTCCTCATTTACTAAATTATCATATATCAGCCAAGAAAGAGATTGCGCACTTGCTTCTGCACTAAAACCAATTATCGGTTCAAAAACTCTAAAGTTATCCATCAATGAAATTAATGCAACAAAAGTAACTACCGGATAAATATGAGGCAGCACAATGTGTTTTATTCTTTGGAATCTCGATGCTCCATCAATAATTGCCGCTTCAATTGGTTCTTGAGGAACTGTTTGAAGAGCTGCATAAAATACTACAAAGGCAAATGGAGAGTGATGCCATATCCCATAAATTATAATAGTTATCCAAGTTAATGTTTTTGATGATTTAAGAGATAAACTTGGATCATCCATTAAGTTTTGTAAATTTGCACCTATTACCCCTTGTGAATCTATCATCCAAAATAAAACAAGAGAACCAACTAAAGGTGTCACAATCATAGGTAAAATCGTACCAAAAATTAGTGGACCTCTAATTTTTCTTGATACAGCATTAAGGCTTAAAGCTATAAAAAACCCTAACAAAAGCACATTTGGAGTCACAAATAGACAATAAGTTAGAGTAAATATTAGGGCTTTATAAAATGGTAGATTTGTTACTTGATCGAGAAATTCACTAAAATTATTAGTTTCTTTCCAAAATTTTTTTATTTCATCGACTGCAAGATGATTTCGGTCAATATATGTTCCAAATCCATTAAATTTTCCTAAAGGGTTAGCTTCTACTATCTTGGCAGTTGCTTCATTATCAACAGCTAATGAAATAGTACATCCAAAAGGATCACATTTTTTAACCTCTTTTACTATTTGATCATGTTGAGAATAAAAAGATTGAATACTAGTAGAGATTATTGGTAGCCCAATAAACAAGATCATTGCTAGACCTGTTGGTAAAAAAAACCAAAAAAAAGTTTTATTGGGCATTTAGATATTAAATTTTATTAGACATTAAGATATTAAATAAGTGGGGAAAAATCCCCACTTATAAATTTTAAATTTTATAGAAAGCCTTGCTCTTTAGCCTTACTGACGTAAGCAGCTTCAACATCTTTCAACGCTTGTTCAGCTGACTCTTTACCTTGTAAGAACTCAACAATTTCACTTCCTAATGCACCGTGCATTAAACCCATTTGAGGTAACATTGGATATGGTTTTGCTCCCATTTTTACAGACTCAATTACACCAATAGATTTTGGTCCAGGTACAAAACCTTCAACTAACCAAACTGCTTGGTCAGCAGCATCAGCAACCATTTTTTTATTTGATGCAGCAAAAGCTAAAGCTCTAAATGTAGCTTCTGCATCTTGATCTGATCTATTTTTTGCAAGTGTGAAACCATCCCACCATAATGTTGTAGCAGGAATGTTTCCGCCACCAACAGTCGCAGGTCCAGTTAATTTAGTTGCTTTAGTGATGTTAGGATCTCCTTCATCATCTAATAGTGTTCCAGATCTAGAAGCCCATAATGTCATCAATGCAACATTTCCAGACTCCCATTCAACTTTAATCGCTTCACTATCATGAGTTAGGTAATCAGGATTACTTAGTTCAGATAATTTTTTAAGCATATTTAAAGTAGCAATTCCTTTTGCATTGTTTACATTAGGTTCTGCACTTCCAGATTTAAAGAATTCACCACCATGACCAATATACATGTTTACAAATTCTTCAGCTAAATTCCATCCAGCTTTAAATGCAGCTGCATATGGATATTGCATCTTCCCTGATGCTTTTATTTTTTCTGAAGCAGCAACAACTTCTTCATATGTCTTTGGAACAGCTATACCAAGTTCTTTTAGAATGTCCTCTCTATAATACAAGTGTTGACTATTAGCCATAAATGCCACAGCCATAATTTTTCCATCAATTGTAATCAATTGAGAGTCTTGAATCCCTTTTCCATATTTTTTAACAAGATCATCTAATGGTCTTATCAAATCTTGATTCATTAAGGGAACAATCGAGCTATTAGCCGCAATTCTTGCAGAAAATTCCGATGGATTTGCAGTTAATGCTGGCACAGCAATATTATTGTGCTCAGATGAGTGTGTAACATTAAAATCAGCACTACCTTTACATTGTTTTGCAGTTTCAACGTAAGTTCTTAATGCTGGAAAATCATTAGCTAAAATATTTATTGAACCACCTTTAATGTTACAATCTGCAAATGCAGAAGTTCCAAAAAGTAAAAACAATAAAGTTATAATTATCTTTTTCATTTATTTTCTCTCTCTACGTTTAATTGTTTAATTTTAATTAAATAATTAAAACTATAACTACTCCAAAAAAAAATGAAAAGTGTTAAATTAAATAGATTTTGATGCTAATTCTGAACCAATAACTAGAGATTCTAGCTTTTTATAAACTATATTTTCATCAACATTTCCAAATCCTGCAAAAGTGCTAAATCCGCAGTCTGTTCCCGCTAATATCTGCTCTGGATTGATGACTTTAGCATAGGTTAATATTCTATTTTTAACTACCTCTGGATGTTCAATAAAATTAGTTGTGGAATCTATAACACCAGGGGCAATTATTTTATCATTTGAAATTTTCAAATTTTCAAAAATTTGCCACTCATGAGAATGTCTTGGATTTGATGATTCGATTAGATAAGTTTGAACGTTTGCTTTCAACGCAATGGGCAATATTTTTTCTAAAGCTATATCGTGGGTATGTGGACCTTCATAATTACCCCAACAAATATGAAGTCTTATTTTAGAACTATCAATATTTCTAATAGCGTTGTTTAAACATTCAATTTGTTTTTCTGCTCTCATCAAAAAATCTTTTTCACTTATGTCTTTATAAGTCATATGTCTTGCTAAAGCTAAATCTGGACAATCTAGCTGTAATTTTAAACCACTTTTAGTAATTTCTTCATACTCATCTTTCATTAAGTTTGATAAATTTTCTAAATATTCATCATCATTTTTATAAAATTTATTTGGAAGAAACGCAGATATTACTCCTGGTGAAGCAGCGTTCATAAATCCACCTTTATGATTATTTTTATCTAGTGCTTGTTTGAAATTATTAATATCTTTTGTTAAAGAACTTTTATCTTTTATTTTTAATTCACTTGTACAACATGGTCTTGTGTAAGTAGGTGTGCCTCCTGTTCTTGCAATTCTTTCTTTAAAAGAGGGAAAGTCATCTAAATCTTTTGGTGCTTTTCTTTCACTCTCACCAGAAAAGCCGTCAATTCGGTCTTTCACATAAGTAGCATAACTAATTTTAGACATTTCACCATCGCTAATATAATCAATTCCAACCTCTATTTGCTTTTTAACAACGTTGTTTACATCTCTTTGTACGACTTGATCAAATTGATCAAAATCAATTTGTTTTTTTTGATCTTTTTTAAATAAGAGATCTGATAATTCATTTGATCTCGGTAGACTGCCAACATGAGTTGTCTTAATTCTAGTCATATTTTATTTCATTAAAATTTGTTTCCAAATTGCAACCTCATCAAATAAAACCCATTCTCTTATAACATTTTCATCAATTATTTCCGCATGGTTTATTCCCATTATAAAAATGTCTTTATTAGATTTTTCTCCATAATCTAAAGTGTTTTCTGAATGATTGCCTTGTAAAAACCATCTTATCGAAGCTTTAGGATTTTTATCTGGCTCTTCTAAGTAACCAATATGTTCTATAGAAAATTTTAAATTACTTAGAAAATTTTTTAAATTATTCCAAAATTTGATTATATCTTCTCTTCCATGTCCAATTCTATTTCCAGGCCAATAAATAGTTGCAGCTCTCGCATAATCAGAAAAATCATAATTATCTTTAAAGATATTTTTCAATATTTTTGAGTAAATTCCTCCAGCAGAATTATTAGGCACAATTCCTTGTTTGTATTCTGAATTCATTTCAGAGCTGGAGTTGAATAATTTTTTTGCGTTGTCAGCTCCTCCTTCTTTGTCAATAATCATTTGTGCAAATTCTTTTGGTGTAAATCCTATTTGTCTTACCATTGCACCTTGATCACGCACAATCCATTCATCATAGACTTGATTATTTTTGCAAGCGCAATCAGCAATTACTCTATAGTAAATATCTTTTTTTGTCGGTTTACCATATAAACCATCTCCAAGATGCGTTCCTTTGCTTAAAATTCTGTGAGAGGAATGATATCCCAAATCATCATTTCCATTCCAGATTACATCTTCACCAAGTAATTGCCTGTTAGGAAATTCTTTTAAAGTTGCATAAGTTGCATCAATGACAGGTTTATTTCCATAAGTAACCCCAAAAGGGGATCTAACAGGAATATTGTCACTATAAAATTGAGCAATAGACTCAACATCTTTATTTTCCCAAATTTGTTTAGTTATTTTGAGTATATAATCAGGAAAGTTTTTATATTTAGGATCAAATCCTTTCATTAGATTTGTGTCACACAGTTTAAGTAACATTCCTTATTTTCATTTATCTTTATATTAACATTAGAATTTATTGGGACAGAGATTGTATCTTTAGGATTTAAAACACATTGAAAATCATCAATCATAATTTCCCAACTCCCAGTTCTTGAAAAAAAGATTGTGGGTTTTTTAAATTTTAAATTAGTTATTTGTCCTTTATTTGATTTTAAAATTGAAAGGTTAAATCCAGTATCTTGATTTATTAGTGGAGGATATTCATTATCTTCAAATTTATTTCCAAGAATTTGAATTAAATTAACATTATCATTTATTTTATTAACTTGTTTTATATTTTTATTATTTTTGTATATAAATTTTTCTAGTTGCTCTAGTTTGTAATTGTCAAATTTTTTTATTTCTTCTTTAGAAATTGGTTCAAGAATACTTTTTCCTTTTGGAATTTCATTTAACGATAAATCAATTAATGAATTATCATTTAAAAGTGCCATACCTGTTTTTTTTGCTTTTTCTAAGACACTAGGGACCCAAGTTATAATTCCAGGATCGTCGCCTCCTAAAACAACAAAAATTAAACCTTCCTCGTCACCCGCATTTTCAAATGCTCTAAACATATTAGTCGGCATAGATATAATGTCACCGGTACTCAATATTGTTTCATCTTTACCTTCCGCACCCCAATAAAATCTCCATTTGCCAGAGTAAATAATAAAAACTTCAGCAGTTGTGTGACTGTGTAAACCTGATCCATTTTTTGGCATAGCAGATACTGCGCCTAGATTAAAAGTGTGAGGCATTGCTATTTTAATAAATTGTTTGCTATCTTCCGCAACACCAGGGCCGACTATAGAATAATTTTTTCTCTCTTTATGACCTTTGAGTTTTCCTTCAACGAAAGGTAAAGTGCTTGGAACTAGATCTTCAAATTTTGCTAATCGATTATTCATATGTTTTATGATACTAAATTTATCTTAATTATTAAAAATGCAAATAGAAAAATTTGATACAGGTCTTAAGGGGCAAGAGAATATTAAAAAATTGATTATTACTCCAAGGGAAAATTATAATAACAAGCTATTAGTTAGAAGTTATATAAATTCAATCATTAATGAAGGCATTTCTAAGTTGGATGATAATTTAGATAAATCATTTTCAAAAGAAATTAAAGTTAATTGTTTTCACCCACTGAATGAGTTTTCAGGGCTAAACGATTTTAAACAAAAATTTTGGATACCTTTGTTTGAAGCTCTTCCCGATATTGAAAGAAGAGAGCAGATAGTAATAGGTGGGGCTTTTAGAGACAAAATCCAAGTAGGATCGATTTCTATTTTGTCGGGCACATTTAAAAAATCTTTATTTGGAATTAAACCAATTAATAAAATGGTTAATATAAAATGTTGTGAAATTCATCAATTGAAAAATAGTAAAATTGTTGAAAGTCATATACTCATTGATCTTTTAGACTTAATATTTCAAACAGGAATAAATCCTATTCATCCATCTAGAGGCTCAGAAGGTGTTTGGTTAAATCCAATTAATACCGATGGTGTTAATTTTTTTGAAGAAAATATCAAAGTGTCTGAAGCAAGTTTAGATCAATCTTTAACTATGCAAAGAAGTTTAAATATAAAACCTGAATTAGAAACTACATCAGATCAAGAATTAAAAAAAAAATTAATTAACCATCCACAAAGTAAATTTTGGCACGACAAAATGATATGGTATGGTCCAAGCGGAATTGGAACAGCAAGAACACTTGAGGGATTTGTAGATAATCATCAACTGCCATTTAGAAAAACATTTAAGGAGAGAAATTATTGGAAATTAGGTCATTATTGTGAGCTTGGAGATGGAAAATTTTCGATGACCGCAGGGTGGCATAGTATTCAAGCGATATATGGTTCAGAAGATTGGCTTGGATATAAAGCAACAAATAAAAATGTTACAATGAGAGTTATGGATTTTTATCATCATGACGAAGGTAAAATTAGAGAAAACTGGGTACCAATTGATTTAATACATATACTTAAACAAATTGACATAGATGTCCTGGAGTTAATAAAATAAATTATGGCAAATATAAAGTTTTCTAAAGTTCATAAATCATTTGGTACAAATAAAATAATTTCTGATTTTAATCTTGAAGGTAATGAGGATGAGTTTTTAGTTCTTGTTGGTCCATCGGGTTGTGGAAAATCAACTCTTTTGAGAATGATAGCTGGATTAGAGAAAATTGATGAAGGTGAAATTTATATTAATGATCAATTGATCAATACTCTGCATCCCTCAAAAAGACAAACAGCAATGGTCTTTCAATCATATGCACTTTATCCACATATGAATGTTTACGAAAATATGTCTTTTGGATTAAAAATAGAAAAAAAGAGTAAAGAAGAAATTCAAACAAAAGTAATGCATGCAGCAAAAATTCTTAAGATTGAGGAATTACTTGAAAGAAAGCCAAAGCAATTATCTGGAGGCCAAAGACAAAGAGTGGCGATAGGAAGAGCCATTACCAGAAATCCTAAAATATTTTTATTTGACGAACCTTTGTCTAATCTTGATGCTGCTTTAAGAGCAGAAATGAGAGTAGAAATATCAAAACTTCATAAACAAATTAAAACTAATATGATTTATGTTACGCATGATCAAGTTGAGGCTATGACACTGGCTGATAGAATTGTAATTTTAAATCATGGAAATATTGAACAAGTGGGAAATCCTGATGAAATCTACAATGATCCAGCAAATGTATTTGTTGCCCAGTTTATTGGAACTCCAAAAATGAATATTCTCAAAATAAATAGTGAGGATGTCATTTCAAATAATCAAATTAATTTTTTAGACAATAAAGTTTTGATTGAGGGAATAAATTTTTCAAAAAAAGATTATTATTTTGGTATTAGGCCTGAACATTTTAGTGTTTTAGAAGAAAATGAATACAAATTTGAACCTAAAATTGATTTAATTGAAAATCTAGGTAACGAAAAAATCGCTTACATCAAAACAAATCAACATGAAATAAGTGCAAAAATTCCAAGTCAAAATTCAATTGGAAATACCATTGGATTCAACTCAAAAAATATTTTTGTATTTGATGAAAATGGAAAAAGAATAAGAGCCTAATTAGAAAAGCCGTATTTTCTTAATCTTACATCACCAGTTCTAGCATGTGCTTCCATTCCCTCATATCTAGAAATTCTTGCACAAGCAGCACCAACTTCTTTTGTGGCTTCTTTACTCATTCTTTGGAAACTTAATGTTTTAATAAATTTTCCAACAAATAAACCACCTGTGTATCTACCGGCACCTTTGGTTGGCAATATATGATTTGTTCCTGAGCATTTATCTCCATAAGCAACAGTTGTTTCTTCACCAATGAATAAAGATCCATAATTTTTTAATCTTTCGTGGTACCATTTTAAATTTTTAGTCTGAACCTCTAAATGTTCTGGAGCGTATTCATCGCTAACTTTAGCAATTTCTTCATCAGTATCACAAAGAATTACTTCGCCGTAATCTCTCCATGCAGCACCTGAATTTTCTCTTGGTAGATCTGGTAAATCTGCAATTAATTCTGGAACTCTTTGCATTACATAATCTGCTACTTTTTTACTTTTAGTAAAAAGCCATGCTGGAGAATTGTAACCATGCTCAGCTTGTCCAACTAAATCATATGCAACCATTTCAGGATCTGCTGTCTCATCTGCAATTACAGCAATCTCTGTAGGTCCAGCAAATAAATCAATACCTACTTTTCCAAACAAAATTCTTTTTGCTTCAGCTACAAATTGGTTACCTGGTCCAACTAAAATATCTGCAGGTGCATTTCCAAATAATCCATTTGTCATTGCAGCTATAGCTTGCACACCTCCCAAATTCATTATTACATCTGCTCCACATAAATCAGCTGTATAAACAATTGATGGATGTACTCCCACTCCAGGCTTAGGTGAGCTACAAACTAGAATATTTTTTACACCAGCAACTTTTGCAGTTGTTACACTCATTACAGCTGAAGCTATATGAGCGTATCTTCCCGCAGGAACATAACAGCCAGCTGTATTGACTGGTATAAGTTTTTGTCCAGCAAATAAACCATCGGATAACTCAACCTCAAAATCTTGACCATAGTTTTTTAATTGTGCTTCAGCAAATTTTCTCACTCTTTCGTGAGAGAATTGAATATCATCTTTAGTTTTTTGATCTAAATTTTTTTTAATTTCTTCGATTTTTTCTTTTGAAACAATTACATCACCTTCATAATTATCAAATTTTTTTGAAAGTTCTTTACAACCTTCTTCTTTACTTGTTTCAATATCCTTTAGAATATTTTCAACAATTTCTCTAGTTTTTGTGTCATCCGTTGATGATGTTTTTGGTGATTTTTTTAAATATGTAATTGCCATTTTTCTCCTTTAAAATTTAAAAGTTATTTAAATCAATTTGTGTTTTATTTCAATGATACTTTTAATCTAAAGCAACAACTGCAGCAGCAATAGAAGC
>JAYPDR010000063.1:0-9712 GCA_038125345.1 Marinoscillum sp.
AAAGTGATTCTACAACAGCAACTGATGGTAAACCATCACCAAAAACTATTAGTGCTACAACTTCATAAGCAATCCAGAAATAAGCCAATCCTGAAATTGCACGCCAAGTTTGAGCTTCTAACCCAGCGATTCCAGACTCACCAAAATAGCCAGTAACAAGCATAACAACTGCGAGCCAAAAAAGTTTTCTCATACCTACTCCTGTAAGTAAAGCAAACTCAACAACCATTAATGGTACAGTAAGAATCCAATCTACATATCTCAGTTCAGTAGGTGAACCAAGACCTTCTGCCCACTGGTCTCTCATGTAGTAGTAATGAACAGCCGCAATACCAGTAATTAAGGCTGCTACTAACATCGAATCTTTAAATTTCTTGTCAACTTGACCGTGCTGTACTAAAAAAAATACAGTAGCTGCTAACATAGAAACAGATCCTATGAAGAAAGTAAAACCAGTAAAATCACCTGGTTGTAAACTTGCTCCTAAAATAAAATTTAACGTATTCATATTATTTTATTTGGTTTATAATATTAATAAATGCAATGCATTCAAATTTTTATACGTCCAGCTAATTAAAAGGTTATATTAGAATTTTGTTTATAAAATATTCTCAAAATAATATTAATTCTTTTGGATAGAACTCATAATATTATTTGCAAAATATCCAGAAATAAAAGATAAACATAACAAAATTAAACCATGTAAAAGTTTACCAAATAATAAAAATCCCATTCCAAATAAACCAAAATAGACAAGTACTATACTTAAAAACATAAGCTTAAGATCTCTCAAAGCAGAGTCTTTATTATTAGATCTTGCTAAATTATTTCTTTCTAAAAAAGAGTTCCATCCTATTCCATAAGGTTGAATTTTTTCATAAAACTTTAAAAGAGTTTCTTTATCAGTTGGTTTTGTTAGTAATGTTACAATAATCCAAGAGGAAGTTGTTAGAAAAATACTCAATAATAATTTTTCATGAGATTCTAGCAAAATTCCAGTTAAATCATAATGAAACCATTCAAAATAAATAGCCAAAGCAAATGAGACTATCATGCCTGTGATCTCACTATAAGCATTTACCCTCCACCAAAACCATCTAAGTAAAAAAATTGAACCGGTACCAGCACCAATCTGTAATAAGATTTGAAATGCTCCAAGAGCATCTGATAACTTTAAAGCAACTATAGCAGCTAAAAACATAAGAAATACTGTAGAAATTCTACCAATTAATACTACTCTACTCTCAGAAGCTCTTTTATCAATAAATCTTTTATAAAAATCAATAGATATATAGGATGCTCCCCAATTAAGATGACTGGAAATTGTACTCATAAAAGCTGCTATAAGCGAAGCAAGCACTAGTCCCAACAAACCAGATGGAAGAAAGTATAACATTGCTGGATAAGCAATATCATTTCCAATAATCGAACTTTCTATATTTGGAAAAGAGGCAGATATATCTTCTAAATTTGGATAAATAATTATAGACGATAAAGCAATCAATATCCACGGCCAAGGTCTTAGTGCGTAATGAGAAATATTAAAAAGTAAAGTTGAATATATTGCACTTTTTTCATTTTTTGCTGACAACATTCTCTGAGCAATATAACCACCACCACCAGGTTCAGCACCAGGATACCATACCGCCCACCACTGCACAGCTAAAGGAATAATTAATAGTATGAGCATATCATTGTAATTATTAAAATCAGGTAAAAAATTGAGTTTTTCTATAACTAGGGGGTGTGAAATCAAATTTGATAATCCTCCAATTTCATTAAGATTAACAATATAGTAACACGCCCAAATTGAACCCATCATGGCTAAAATAAATTGAATAAAATCAGTAATTATTACACTTCTTAATCCTCCTAAAGAACTATAAAAAACAGTAATTACAGAAGCATAAAAAACAGATTCAAATGGAGAAAGTCCTAGTAAAATCCCACCTATCTTAATACCAGCTAGACAAACTGATGCCATTATCATAACATTAAAAAATACTCCAAGATATAGTGCACGAAATGCACGTAAATATTTAGCTGATTTACCGCTATATCTTAATTCGTAGAACTCTAAATCAGTTAATACTTCAGATCTCCTCCAAAGTCTTGCGTAGAAAAACACAGTCATCATACCTGTCAATAAAAAAGCCCACCACACCCAATTACCTGAGATACCATCTTCCCTGATTATATTTGTAACAAGGTTAGGTGTATCAGCAGAGAAAGTTGTTGCCACCATAGAAATACCAAGCATCCACCAAGGCATATTTCTACCTGATAAAAAATATTCCTTTGAATTTTTACCTGAAGATTTTGAGGTATAAAAACCTATCAGAATAAAAACTCCAAAAAAAAGAAAAATTATTACCCAGTCAAAGAAAGAAATTTCCATAATATCATTAAATATAGATCATATTAATTAAAATAAGATAAATTTTAAAGTAGCAAGATTCTATAACAATTAGCATCTAAAAAACGTATGAATTTCATATTTTATAATTATCTATTAGTAATTTTGTAACATGAAACTTATTACAACTTTCTTATTCATTTTAGTTGCTAGTTCAACTTACAGATGCAAAGAACCAGAAGATACTATTAATTGTGAAGATGCAGCTAAACAAATGCTAGGAACATGGAAGGGAAATAATGAGTTTTCAAATGGAGATATAATTAATATGACTTTAACCATTAACTCATCAAATAATTGTTTTTTTCAAGGTATTTCATCATTTGACAATTCCAACACAACCTTTGTTGTATCTGGGTCAATTGATAAGTATGGATGGGTAGAATTTATGGAGACAGAGTATGATATTAATGGTGGTGAATATACTGATTGTTTACCAACTGGTGGATCTGGATGGAATAATATTTGTAATCAATTACCTATAATTCGTTGGAGACCTGGTATAAAATTCCATGAGGCAAGATTTAGATCAAATCCTTACGTTCTTTTGGGTGAATTTTATGGAGCTGGAAATGGATGGAGAAGTACAATAAGAGGATTATTCACATTATCTAAATAATTTATTAATTTGTAAGAATGGTCAGATCTGTAATAATCATGGCTGGTGGTATGGGTAGTAGATATGGTGGATTAAAACAAGTTGATAGTTTTGGTCCAAATAATGAGTCAATTCTTGATTACTCTATCTATGACTCAATTAGAGCTGGTTTCAATAAAATTGTTATACTATCTTCACCAAAACTCAAAGAATATTTTGATAATAAATACAATGACATTTTTTCTAAAATAAATAATGTGTCATTAGAGATAGTCATTCAGGATCCAAGATATGGTCTAAGAAATGAAAAAATGCCCAAAGAAAGAGAAAAACCATGGGGTACAGGTCATGCTATATTATGTTGTGAAAAAGTCATAAATAGTTCATTTATTACGATAAATGCTGATGATTTTTATGGATACGGTGCGTTTAAGAAAGCGTATGACTCTCTGACATACATTGAAGAAAATAATTTAAATGTTTCTACTATTTCTTACTTAATTGAAAATACTCTTTCTGAAAATGGAGGAGTATCAAGAGGGGTATGTTTTATTGATGGAAATAAACTTGAGAGAATTGAGGAAACTCATGAATTAATTTTGGATGGTAGTAAGATTATAGGCAAGTATAATAACAAAGAAGTCCAATATTCTAAAGGAACTAAAGTAGCTATGAATTTATTTGGATTTCAAAAGTCTATATTTTCTTTGTTAAACAAAGAATTTGAAATATTTATTAAAAAAAATATTACTGAACTTAAGAAAGAGTTTCTATTGCCTGAAGTAATTAGTAATGAAAATGTTTTTGTAGATACAACTAATGAGAATTGGTTTGGAGTGACATACAAAGAAGATAGTATTATAGTAAAAAATAAGATACAAAAATTGGTATCAGAAAATGTTTATCCCAGTAGACTATGGATATAATCTATGTTCTTTCTTGAATTTCTTTGAATATATTTAAATAATTGTATTATTTTAAGGTACTAAAAATTAAATTATTGTTTATGAAATTCTTTGTATATTTTTTCTTGCTTATTTATTTGCCATTTAATATTCAAGCCCAGTCAGGGCGTGAATTTTTAAGTCCAGTTTCTAGCCCAAAAGCATCAGTTTCTCAGAATGTAGGGATGACAAATATCTCTATAGACTACTCTTCTCCTGGGATGAAAGGAAGAAAAATTTTTGGTGATTTAGTTCCTTATGATAACCTATGGAGAGCTGGAGCAAATAGTCCAACAACAATAAGTTTTTCTTCTGAAGTTAAAATTGGTGAAAAAAATATTGGCCCAGGAACTTACGCTATTGCAATGATTCCAAGAATGAATGGTCAATGGACAATTGATTTTAATAAAGCAGGCAAATATCCAATGGCTTATAGAAAAGATGGTAAAATTGACATTGATGCATATAATAAAGATCTAGCCCATAGTATTACAGTAAGTGTAACGATATGGGATAATACTATTGAGAGACTCACCTATTTTATTGATGCAAATAATAACAAAGTAGCAAATATTAATATGTTATGGTCAGATGTTATAGTTTCTTTCCAAGTTGATACCATGGCAGATGAACACCTTAAAAGATTTGCAAAAACTTTAGAATAATTTATATGAGTATTTGCAACAAGGTTTTAAACTATTATAATAACCTTGAAAAAAATACTGTTCCAGAAAACATTGAGGTGTTAGATCCTTACTGTAAGGATGAAGTTAAAAAAATTCAAAGAGATTTTTATGGAAGATATTTTAAAGACTCTAAGAGAAGGATTATTATTTTTGGCATAAATCCTGGAAGGTTTGGAGGTGGAATTACTGGCATTCCATTTACAGATCCCTATAATTTATCTTTTAAATGTAATATTTCATCGAATTTTAAATCCACAAAAGAATTAAGCTCATCATTTATATATGAGATGATAGATGAATACGGAGGAGTTAAAAATTTTTATAATGACTATATTATTTCAAGTATCTGTCCATACGGATTTACTAAAAATGGAAAAAATTTAAATTATTATGATGATAATCATTTAATTAAAAATTGGAAAAATAATATTATAAAATCTATATCAGATCAATTAACTAGTTTTGGGAGTAAGCAAGTCTGTATAATAATTGGTAAAGGAAAAAATCAAATTTTTTTTGAATTATTAAACAAAGAGTATAAATTCTTTAATGAAATTATTGCTCTACCCCATCCGAGATGGATTTTGCAATATCGTTCAAAACAAAAAAAAATATTTATTAAACAATATGTAGAAACACTAAAAAAGATTAAACATGAATAGCAGAAGAAAATTTATTAAAAACTTGACAGCAGTAGGAGCAACTGCTCCATTCATAAATAGTATAAATGCTCAGCAAAAAAAGAATAATGGCCCAGTAATTTTATGTAGTAGAGGTGAAGTTTGGGGAGAAAAAGTTTTAAGACCAGGATGGGATATTTTATCATCTGGGGGTAAATTATTAGATGCTATTGAAAAATCTGCAAATGTGACTGAACTAGATCCTGAAGATACTTCAGTTGGATATGGTGGCTTACCCAATGAACATGGAGTAGTACAGCTTGATGCCTCGATTATGTATGGTCCAAATCATAATTGTGGTTCAGTTGCAGCCCTAGAGGGAATAAAAACACCTTGTTCTGTTGCAAGGTTGGTTATGGAAAGAACAGATCATATTCATATTGTTGGTAAAGGAGCTCAAGATTTTGCAAGAGCTCACGGATTTAAAATAGAGGATTTATTAACCGAAAAAGCAAGAAAAATTTGGTTAAACTGGAAAGAAAATTTATCAGATACAGATGATTGGTTTCCAGAAAAAGATGACTCTTATAACGGAAAAAGAACTACTGGAACAATTAATGTATTAGGAATTAATTCAAATGGTGATATTGCAGGAATTACTACAACAAGTGGATTAGCTTATAAAATACCTGGCAGAGTTGGAGATTCTCCAATAATAGGTGCTGGTCTTTATGTAGACAATGAAGTTGGAGCAGCAGGAGCAACAGGAAGAGGAGAAGAGATTTTAAGAACTTGTGGTTCCTTTTTTGTTGTTGAGCAAATGAGAAATGGTAAAAGCCCTCAAGAGGCTTGTGAAGCATTATGCCAAAGAATAATTGACATTAATGGGGGAACTAAAAACATTGACTTCAATGATAAGATAGTTGCTTTAGGAAAAGATGGAAGTGTAGGTTGCGCTTCAATTAGAGAAAGTAAGGGGAACTACCCAAAGCTTGCATACTGGTCGAATGAAGGTTTTAAAGTTTATAATGGAACCTACTTAATAGAAATTTAAATTAGTATAAGATATATGTTAATTTGATTAATAACTCATCAGGCATATCTCCTCTTCTTAACTTATAACTAAAATCCAATCTAGATCTGGAAAGAAATATGAACTGAATTCCCGGTGCAAGAGTAGAAGAAAAATCATTAAAACGAGCTGGATATTCTTTAGATAAGACAGCACTCGTTAAATATTCTAAATATAAATTAAAATTTGTTTGCTTATAAGAATTATATTTTCTTGGAAAAAGAAGATAACCAGCTGAAAAGGAGTTTTTTATGGTACTAATACTTAAATCATCAGTATTCATTAAATTAATTCTTCCAAACCCTGATGTAATAGAAACAGCTAATTTATTTATTAATTGAGTACCAATAAGACCAAATTCTAGTCCAGTATCTTGTAAATCAAGATCTAAATTATTTTTCATAAATTTATTTTCATGGTAAGAATATTTAATGAATGATGATAATCTAGTGTGATACTTTTGCTTGTCAGTTGTTAAAATTCTTTGTTTTGAATAGAGCTTAAAACCATTAAATCCAAAGTTTGGAATTATATCCTGCTCATAAGGTTTATTTGAAAATTGAAAACTTCCGCTTACCATAAGTTTTTTGGATAATCCATAAGCAAGAGATGGAGTAAAAAGATAAGCATTTGTAATACTACCCATAAAATTAGAACCATCTAAAAAAATATTAGAATGATATAATCTTACAACTTTTGTTCCTTTTGGGATGAGACTTGCAGGCTCGGAATTAATATATAACTCCTGAGAAAAAGATGTACTTATTTTAAAGAGTAAGATTATTACAAAAAAAAGGTACCTCATTTATTTAATCAAAGATTTGTTTTAATATGAAAAACTCTATTGGATTTCAAGTTATCATGCATAGAACAGCAGGAATCATTATGAATACCTGTCTTATAACAAGAATGAGATGTACTCTGAGATAATAAATTATACTCACTTTTTTTTACAAAGTTTTTATCAACAAGGGTAAAAACATTAGTTTTTAATGTTCTATCTGAAAAAACATGAAATAAATTCTCATTAATTAATTTATGATTATCGTTTTCAGCATTTAAATTTTCATCAAAAACAATTTCTAAAGAACCAACAAAAAAACCTGCATCTTCTACTTTTTCCTGAATGAGATCAAAATCAACAAACATTCCCTTTTTAAATTCTAACTTAAAAGAAGTTGCTTCTAAATCAGGAGTAATAGATTCAATGAAATCTAATTTTTCAAGACTTTTTTGAGTAGAATAAGAACACATGGCACAAGTTAATCCAGTGGCCTTTAAATTAGAGTAAAAAGACTGTGAAAATCCAAAATTAACAAGTAACAATAAAAAGAATAATAATGTGAATTTCCTCATAATTTTATATTTTGCTAATTACAAATATAATTAATATGAATTATTTAAACTTTTTAATTATTCTCTTTTTTATTAGTTGCTCAACTAATGAAAAAAAATCAATAAATAATTCTCTTCTTGTTGATTTACAAGGAAACGAGTTTAGTTTAAATAGCTACAAAGGAAATGTCATAATCCTTAATATTTGGGCAACTTGGTGCAAGCCATGCATAGCTGAATTTGAAAGTCTAGAAAAGGCAAAGGAAAAATTTGATAATAAGAACATTAAAATTGTAGCTGTTTCAAATGAAAATCTAGATCTAATTCTAAATTTTGTAGAAAAAAGACAATTTAATATAGAGTTTATTAAGTTGAATGGAGACTTATCTTATTTTAATGCATATAGTCTACCAACTACAGTTGTTTATAATAAAAATGGTGATGAAGCTTTTCGATTAACTGGAGGAGTAGATTTTAATACAAATAATTTCCTTGAGAGAATTTTTGAAATTGAAAATTTATAATAAACTGACACCACTTGTAATATTTCCAATTAATCTTCTCGATTCAAAATATTTATCCATATGATATTTATCATATAAAGGATCATCAGAAAAAACAGAATTTATTCTAACATTCTTTGATGCCTGTATAAATTTTCCTTCCCCTAACCACATAGCTACATGATCAATTCTTCTTACTCCATTCTTAAAGTACCCAAAAAACATTAAATCACCTGGCTTAAGATTTTCCCAATTTCTAGAGTTATCTACTAAAATACCCTCATTAACCTGCTGAGAAGCATCTCTTGGAATAACTAATCCATTCATCAAATAAATAGTTTTTGTGAAACCAGAGCAATCAAAACCATTAGAAGATGTCCCACCCCAGAGATATGGAATACCTAAAAATTTTTTAGAATTTTCAATAAAATTCATTGGCTTAACTTTCAAATCTTGTATTCGTGTTAAGTTCTTAGTTTCTACCCAACCTATTCTTTTATCAGGATACTGAATTTTACTTAAATTATTTTCTTTTTCTATAACATTCAAAATCGATCCAACAACTAAATCAGATACAATTTGAGTCATTTTCCGAGATTCATATGAATACCCATGAGGTTGATTATAAAAATATTTCTCAGTATAATATTTTATAAAAAATTCTTCAGAAACTAATTCAATTCCTCCATGATCAATCCAACTAATATAATTATCTGGAGTTTGAATAAGATACCACTCACCCACTCTTTTTAAAACTTTAACATTTGTACCTAATAATGTCTGAGAAACTAGTTCAGATGAGTGAGAAGGTTTTGCTCTTAGATTACCAACAGAATTATTTATAATACCAAAAAGTTCTTGAGATGGTATAATTTGTATACTATCGACAAATAAAATATTATTTTTTTTAAAACTAGTAAGTAATTCTTTTTTAGCTGTTGGAATATTAGTTTCTCCTCTTAGAACAATAGATTTTTGCTCTATGGAAAAATCAATATCAAATAAAGACACTCTTTTATCAGGAGCATAATTTTTTCTAATGTCTTCAATTATAAATGAAATATTATTTTTATCTATCTGGGGATTACATGATATAAGAAATAAACAAAGGAAATATCTTATCATTTTAACTCATTAAATTTATCAAAAATATCTACAATGTATGGGAGTGAACCCGAAGAATGATTTTCTCCAACTAGATCTATAAATTCTATAATATTTTTGTCTGCTCCTAAAGAGAGAAAGTTATTATATGTATCCACTGAATTTTTATAGGGCACAGTAATATCTTCAGTTCCATGGTACATAAACATTTTTACCTTTGGCACCCAATCACTTAAACTGTTTTCTTCTAAGGCATCGATAAATATTTTTAAGTTTGGATCATCAAAAGTATTATTTCTAAATGCTGGAGTTAATAGCTCACTTATTTTATTTGAAAGTATCGAATTAATTTCAAATCCTGAATAAAGACCATTGAAATAATCAGGTATAAGAGAAGAGTAAGGTTCATTAAATATTAATGATAAAGGGAGATC
>JAYPDR010000064.1:0-9590 GCA_038125345.1 Marinoscillum sp.
GAAACAAATGAAATATATGTGACCTTAAAGGAGCCATACCAGCACCTCCACCTATATATATCATCTCTCTCTGAGTCTCATTAATATGAAATTCGCCATAAGGACCTGAAATAAAAATTTTATCTCCTGGCTTTCTAGAGAAAACATAAGAAGAGCAGATTCCTGGATTAATATCCATCCATTTATTATTTGCTCTATCCCAAGGAGGTGTAGCTATTCTAATATTTAACATTATAATATTTCCTTCAGCTGGGTGGTTAGCCATTGAATAAGCTCTAAAGATTGGCTCATCATTTTTCATTTTAAGAGGCCATAAATTAAACTTATCCCAATCACCTTTGAATACATCTTTAACATGACCAAGATCAGGATGAGGAGTAATATCCATATCTTTAAAATCAATCTCAGTCTCAGGAACATCAATTTGTATATAACCACCTGATTCAAAATTTAAGGTTTCACCAGGAGGGAGCTTAACTACAAATTCTTTAATAAAAGTTGATACATTATAGTTAGAAACCACCTCACACTCCCACTTTTTAATACCAAAAATTTCTTCAGGAATTTCAATCTTCATATCCTGTTTAACTTTTACCTGACATGATAGCCTTACATTATCTGCTTTTTCAGCTCGAGATAAATGCCCTACTTCTGTAGGCAATATATCACCTCCCCCATCAATAACTTTACATTTACACATAGCACAAGTACCTCCACCTCCACAAGCAGAGGGTAAAAACATTTTTTTTGCAGATAAAGTTGATAGTAGAGTAGCTCCTGCTGATGTTATAACTGGGTTATCGATATCTCCATTTATAATAATGTTGACATCACCAGATTGAACAAGCTTTGACTGAGCAAAAAGCAAAATGAAAACTAGCAATAATATGACTAAAGAAAATGCTACTATCGATGTTGCAATTGTTAAAGACACAATGTTTTTCTTAAAAATTTTGACAAATATATATCAGAAATAATATCAATTTTAGAAAAAAATTAGTTTTTCAGCATCTTTAATAATTTGGATATTTTATTTTTTAAATCTCTTCTATCTACAATAAAATCTAAGAAACCGTGCTCAACTAAAAATTCAGAACTTTGAAATCCCTTAGGTAAATTTGAACCTATTGTCTCCTTAATTACTCTTGGTCCAGCAAAACCGATTAATGCTCCAGGCTCAGCAATATTAAAATCTCCAAGCATTGCAAAAGATGCTGAAACACCGCCAGTTGTAGGGTCAGTCATTAGCGATATATATGGTATTTTATTCTTTGATAGTAATGATAATTTTGCAGAAGTTTTAGCCATTTGCATTAATGAAAATGTAGACTCCATCATTCTTGCTCCACCTGATTTAGAAATTATCATTAATGGTATTTTATTTTTTAAAGAAAAATCTATAGCTCTAGATATTTTTTCACCAACAACCGATCCCATTGAACCACCAATAAATGAAAAATCCATACATGAAATGACTATCTTATGACCGTTTAATTTACCATGAGCAGTTCTTATTGCATCATTAAGTCCTGTTGATTTTATAGTTTTTTGAACTCTATCTTTATATGATTTAGTATCAATAAACTTAAGTGGATCAGATGAGGATAATTCTTTATCTAATTCTTCAAATGATTTATTATCAAATAATATTTCAAAATATTCTTTAGATCCTATTCGAACATGAAAATCATCTTCAGGACACACATACGAATTATTTTTTAGCTCCCTTATATGAACAATTGATCCCCCAGGAGTTTTATACCACATTCCATCTGGTAGCTCTTTTTTTTGAGAGGTAGGTGTATTGATATTTTTTTGCTTTCTATTAAACCAATTCATAAATCAAATTTAGCTATTTAATCTACTTCTTCATAATCTATGAAATCTCCCTCTTTATCAAGAATTCCTTTATTGTTAGATTTATTATTTTGTTCAGACTTATTGGTAGAATTTTTAATAAAAATTTTCATGTAAAATGTTGATATCTTATAGATTATATAAAAAAATATAAAAATTAGTAAAATAAATTTCAACATTACTTACTAAGATATAAGTTTCTTTTTGAGTAAATCTCAAGAAAATAATCATCCATTAAGTCATCTATAAAATAAATTGACTCGCCTGTTGATTTCATTTCTGGACCAAGTTCTTTATTTACATTTGGAAATTTATCAAAAGAAAAAACAGGTTCTTTTATTGAATATCCATTTTTATAAGGCTTCATTTTAAAATCAGTTACTTTATTCTTACCTAAAATTACTTTAACGGCATAATTTACATATGGCTCTCTATAGGCTTTAGAAATAAAAGGAACAGTTCTTGAAGCTCTAGGATTTGCTTCAATTATATAAACCTTATCATCTTTAATAGCAAATTGGATATTGATTAGTCCAACGGTTTTTAATTCAATTGCTATCTTTTCTGTATATTTTTTTATTTGATTTAATACAAAATCACCCAAACTGTATGGAGGTAAGACAGCATTTGAATCTCCTGAGTGAATACCAGCAGGCTCCACGTGTTCCATAATACCAATAATGTAAACATTTTTACCATCACAAATTGCATCAGCTTCAGCTTCAATAGCACCTTCTAAGAAATGATCTAATAAAATTTTTCCGTCTGGTTTATCTTTAATTAAATCAACTACATGCTCCTCTAATTCTTTTTCATTTATTACAATTTTCATTGACTGACCACCTAGTACATAAGAAGGCCTAACTAATAAAGGAAACCCAATTTTTTTTGAAAGATCTATAGCCTCAGTAGCAGAGTCAATAGTACCATATTCTGGGTATGGAATTTTATTCTTTTTTAATAAATCAGAAAATCTCCCCCTATCTTCAGCTAAATCAAGAGCATCAAATGATGTCCCTAAAATTTTTATTCCATATTTATGCAGCTTTTCAGACAACTTGAGAGCAGTTTGACCTCCAAGTTGAACAATAACTCCTAAAGGTTTTTCATGTAATATAATTTCATATAAATGTTCCCAAAATACAGGCTCAAAATACAACTTGTCCGCAACATCAAAATCTGTTGAAACTGTTTCAGGATTACAATTAATCATTATAGTTTCATACCCACACTCCTTCGCAGCAAGGACACCGTGTACACAGCTATAATCAAATTCAATACCTTGACCAATTCTATTTGGACCTGATCCAATTACAATAATTTTCTCTTTATCTGATGAAATAGATTCGTTCTCTTCTCCAAAAGTGGAATAATAATAAGGTGTAGCAGCCTCAAACTCAGCGGCACAAGTATCTACCAACTTATATCTTCTTCTAATTTCTAACTCGATTCTTTTATTGAATACTTCACTTTCTAAGCAACCTAATAAATGAGCAATTTGTCTATCTGCGTACCCTTTTTCCTTCATTATTTTTAATAAAGGTTTAGGTAAAGAGTTAAGATTATACTTTTTTGCTTCTCTTTCAATAAGAACTAATTCATTTATTTGATGAAGAAACCATTTATCAATTTTTGTAATTTGTTGTATTGTATTAAAAGGTAATCCTAATTTTAAAGCATCATAAACATGAAATAATCTATTCCAACTTGGATTTTTCAAGCTATCTAAAATTTTACTTTGATCTTTCAACTCTCTCCCATCAGCACCTAACCCATTTCTTTTGATTTCTAGAGATTGACAAGCTTTCTGTAATGCTTCTTGAAAATTATTTCCAATTCCCATAGCTTCTCCAACTGACTTCATCTGAAGGCCTAATTTTCTGTCTGAACCTTTAAATTTATCAAAATTCCATCTTGGAATTTTAACAATAACATAATCTAATGCAGGCTCAAAAAAAGCTGAGGTAGTCTTTGTTATTTGATTTTTAAGCTCATCTAAGTTATAACCTATGGCAAGTTTTGCAGCTATTTTAGCAATAGGATACCCTGTAGCTTTTGAGGCTAGAGCTGAAGATCTTGATACCCTTGGATTAATCTCAATTGCTATTATATCATCCGTTTCAGGATTAACAGCAAACTGAACATTACATCCACCAGCAAACTCCCCAATCCCATTCATCATTTTTATTGCAAGATTTCTCATTTCCTGGTATACTGTATCAGGAAGAGTCATTGCAGGAGCAACTGTAATTGAATCCCCAGTATGGATGCCCATTGGATCAAAATTCTCTATTGAACATATAATAATTACATTTCCTATATTATCTCTTAAAAGCTCAAGTTCATATTCCTTCCAACCTAGAACACTTTGCTCTACTAAAACCTCGTGAACTGGAGACTTATTTAATCCATGATTAAGGGCTTGATCAAAATCTTTTTCTTCTTCAACAATTCCTCCACCAGATCCACCTAATGTGAATGATGGTCTAATAACAAGAGGGAATCCTATTTTTTGTGCAATTTCTTTACCTCTTAAAAATGATTTTGCTATCTCTCCTTCGCAAACATTAATATTAAGCTCTTTCATTTTTAATCTAAATAATTCCCTGTCCTCTGTTGTATTAATAGCATCAACATTTACACCAATCATTTTAATATTATATTTTTTCCAGATACCAGCTTTGTCACAATCTATGGCAAGATTTAAAGCAGTTTGTCCTCCCATAGTGGGAAGAACTGCATCAATTTTATGTTTTTCTAATATCTCAATTATAGATTTTTTTGTTAAAGGCTTAAGATATATATTATCTGCAGTGACTGGATCTGTCATAATAGTTGCAGGGTTAGAATTTATTAGGGTTACTTCAATACCTTCCTCCCTTAATGACCTTGATGCTTGGGAACCAGAATAATCGAATTCACATGCTTGACCAATAACTATAGGACCTGATCCGATTATTAGAATTGAGTTGATACTCTTATCTCGAGGCATTGAAATTTATTTTGCAATATAAAATGTAAATGTTAAAATTTTTAGAAATTATAGAAAATTATTATAGTATAAAGCGCTATACATCAAGTAATAATCTTGATGGATCTTCCAGAAGCTCCTTAACTCGAACTAAAAAACTAACAGATTCTCTACCATCAATTATTCTATGATCATAAGATAGAGCAATAAACATTATAGGCCTTATCACTAATTCATCATTAATAACTACTCCTCTTTTAACTATATTATGCATTCCTAGAATTGCTGATTGAGGGGCATTGATAATGGGTGTTGATAACATTGATCCAAATATTCCTCCGTTAGTAATTGTAAATGTACCACCTTGCATTTCCTCAATTGAAAGTTTTCCATCTCTTGCCTTAGTAGCTAATCTAATTACCTCATTTTCAATTTCTTGAAATCCTAAAACATTAGCTTTTCTAATTACTGGAACAACTAGTCCTTTAGGAGTAGATACTGCGATAGAAATATTGCAGTCATCACTATAAACAATTTCATCTCCTTCAATCATTGCATTTACTGCCGGCCATTCCTTTAGAGCAACACAACAAGCTTTAGTAAAAAATGACATAAAACCCAAGTTGACTCCATGTTTTTCCTTAAATGAATCTTTATACTTTGATCTTAATTCCATTATTGAAGACATATCCACCTCATTAAATGTGGTGAGCATAGCGGTCTCATTTTTAACGCTTACTAATCTTTTAGCAATTGTTTTTCTTAATTGAGTCATTTTTACTCTATTCATAGGAATGGACTCAATATCTTTTTCAATAGAAGAGCTCGTATTAAAATTTAAAACATCTTCTTTTGTTATTTTTCCTCCTTCTCCTGATCCACTAATATTTTCAATGTTTAACCCCTTTTCTTCTACTATATTTTTAGCTACTGGGGTAATATTATTTTTATCATTTTTAAGAGGTCTTTTTTCTTCCGACTTAACAACCGGGGTTGATATTTCCTTTTCATCTTTTGATGGTATATCACCCTTAGTATCATGAAAATCTCCTGTCTCAATTGAACATATATGAGCACCTATTTCAAGAGTATCTCCTTCTTGAGCTTCAATTTTTAGTTTTCCTGTAGCTTCTGCAGTTAAATCAAATGTTGCTTTATCTGAATCAATTTCAGCAATTATTTCATCTAACTCAACAATATCACCATCTTTTTTCAGCCACGAAGATATTGAGACTTCAGTAATTGATTCTCCAACTGCTGGGACCATCATTTTTATTAAATCATTTTCCATAATAGATTAATTAAATATTTTTTTGATTAATTCGATTTGTTCTTTTTGATGAACCTTTAAAAATCCGGTTGAAGGTGAGGAACTTCTCTTTCTTGAAAAAAGAGATAGATTAGATAAATTAAAAGAAGATATATATGACCAGTATCCCATATTTTGATTTTCCTCCTGAGCCCAAATCAATTTATCAACGTTGGGATAGCTTTCTAAAATATTCTCTAGCTGATTTTTAGGAAATGGACTTAGCTGCTCTAATCTTATAATAGCTGTATCTTTAATTTTGTTAACAGATTTATATTCATTTAGATCATAAAAAAATTTACCCGTACATAAAATAATCTTTTTAATAGTCTTTTTATTTTTTATTTCATCATCGATGACTTCTTTAAATTTTGAATGAGTAAATTCTTCAAATTTAGAGATAACAAGTGGGTGCCTTAATAAACTTTTTGGACTCAACAAGAAACATGGTTTTCTAAACTCCCATGTCAATTGTCTTCTTATTAAATGAAATAGATTAGCAGGAGTAGTAATATTAGCAACAATCATATTATCTTCAGAACAGAGACTTAATAGTCTTTGTGGTCTTGCACTAGAATGCTCTGGGCCTTGGCCCTCATACCCATGAGGAAGCAAAACAAGAAGTCCATTCATTTTTTCCCACTTTGTTTCAGCAGAAGAAATAAATTGATCAATTATAACTTGAGCACCATTTGAAAAATCTCCAAATTGAGCTTCCCAAACTACCAAAGAGTTGGGACTTGCCATTGAATACCCATACTCAAAACCTAAAACACCAAATTCAGAAAGCAAAGAATTATAAATACTAAATGATGCATTTTTTTTAGAAATTTTATCTAATGAACAGTAAGGCATATTAGTATTTGCGTCAAATAATTTTGCATGTCTATGAGAAAATGTTCCCCTTATTACATCTTGTCCAGAAATTCTAACATTTTTACCATCTAATAATAAAGAACCATATGCTAGAAGCTCAGCATCTGCCCAGTTTAATATTTTTTTCTGCAAAAAATTTTGCTCTCTTTCTTTAAGGAGCTTCGCAATTTGCTTTAATGGCTTAAAACCATTAGGCGTACTTATTAAAGCTTTTCCTACCTCCTCTATAATATTATTACTAATTGAAGTATCAGGTGAATCAATAAAATCTTCAATTTTCGAGTTTCTTAGAAAGGCCCATTCCTTATCTTTTTTTTGTGGTTTATAAGGGAGTGGTTTTTGCTTAATCTCATTCAATCGTTCTTGAAGTAAAGCTTTAAATTCTTTATTAAGCTTATCTGATAAATTTTTATCTAGATCTTTATTATCCTCAATTATTTTTTTGAAATATACTTCTCTTGGGCTTGGATGCTTTGAAATTAAATCATATAGATTTGGTTGAGTAAACTTAGGCTCATCGCTTTCATTATGCCCATGCCTTCTATAACATAATAAATCAATGAAGACATCTTTATGAAATTTCTGCCTATATTCCAAAGCAAACTGAGATGCAAAAAATACTGCTTCTGGATCGTCACCGTTAACATGTAGAACGGGAGAGTCAATAATTTTTGCTAAATCAGTACAATAAATACTTGATCTTGCATCATCATAGTCAGTCGTAAATCCAATTTGATTATTTATAACAAAATGAATTACACCACCAACGTGATATCCTTTAAGATTAGACATTTGTATTGTTTCATAAACAATTCCTTGGCCAGCAATTGCAGCGTCTCCGTGTATAAGAATAGGGATAGTGGAATTAAAATTTCCATTATATTCTTGATCAATTTGAGCCCTAGCATAACCCATTACTACAGGATTTACTGATTCCAAATGACTAGGGTTAGGTATTAATTTTACATAAATACTTTTATTATCGTTATTTATATAACTGTTGTATCCTAAATGATATTTTACATCACCATCACCAAAAATTAGATCAGGATCCATATTCCCTTCAAATTCATTAAAAACTTCATCATATGTCTTTCTTAAAATACTTGTTAATACATTTAACCTACCCCTATGTGCCATTCCTATAACCACTTCATTAACTTGATTATCAGCTGCTGAATTAATTAATTCATTTAAAAAAGTAATAGTATTTTCTCCTCCTTCTAGAGAAAATCTTTTTTGTCCTATATATTTTGTATGTAAAAAATTTTCAAAAACTACTGCTTCATTAAGCTTTTTTAAAATAGAGATTTTTTTTTCAGAGTTAATTTTTTGTTCATACCATTTTGACTCTACCCAATTTTTAATCCAATTTACTTCTTCAATATTTCTAATATTAACATATTCAAACCCAATTGATCCTAAATAAATCTTATTTAATTTTTCTATAATATCTTTTAATGTACCATTTTCTATACCTATATCTATGCCTGCAGAAAATTTTTGATCTAAATCTGAAACAGATAAGCCGAACTCTTCTATTGAAAAACTTACTTTATGATCCCTTCTTGTTCTTACAGGATTAGTTAAAGATTTCAAATGACCATATCTTCTGAAAGCTTCAATTAATTGAGAAACCGAAGATTCAGTAAATTTTACAGAACCTAATGAGTTAGTAATTGAATAATCAAATCCTTCAAAAAACTTCTGCCATGAATTATCAATAGATGAAGGATTAGATTTATATTTTGAATATAAATCATCTATATAATTAATATCTGAACCAGAAACATAAGTATACTTACTCATTTTGATTTTTTTTTAAATTTAAACTAATTTTTAATATTTTAAAAACCGCTAACACGATTAAACAATTTTACTTATATATACACACATTAAATTAATGAAAAAAGTAATATAATTTCAAATAGTA
Source organism: Marinoscillum sp. (assembly GCA_038125345.1). Taxonomy (GTDB): domain Bacteria; phylum Bacteroidota; class Bacteroidia; order Cytophagales; family MED-G16; genus MED-G16. The sequence goes on from JAYPDR010000064.1 coordinate 8,947, forward strand.
AATAATAAATTTAATATGTATATATTTGCGCACATTTTTTAAACGTTAATGGACGAGATCCATATAAACAAAATATTATGGCAGTAAAAATTAGATTACTTAGAAGAGGTAGAAAAAAACAAGCGATATTTGACATTGTTGTCGCAGACGCAAGATCACCTCGAGACGGAAAAATTATTGATAAGTTGGGTAATTATAACCCTAATACCAATCCAGCTACAATTAATTTAAATTTTGAAAATGCCCTTAGTTGGGTTTTAAAAGGGGCTCAGCCCAGTGATACAGCAAGAGCTATACTTTCTTACAAAGGTGTTATGTTTAAAAAACATCTTCAAATTGGTGTAGATAAAGGAGCAATCAAACAATCTGATGCAGATAAAAAATTAGAATCCTGGTTAAAAGAAAAGGAAGAGAAAATAAATTCTAAAATTGAATCATTAAATGATTCTAAAGAAAAGGATTTAAAGAATAGATTAGAAAAAGAAAAGGCCTATAATAAAAAAAGAGAAGAGGATTTAAAGAAAAAATTAGAAGAAGCTGCTGCTGAAGAAGCTAAAGAAGAAACTCCTGCTGCATCTGAAGAAACTCCTGTTACTGAAGAAGCTAAAGAAGAAACTCCTGCTGCATCTGAAGAGACTCCTGTT
>JAYPDR010000065.1:0-9529 GCA_038125345.1 Marinoscillum sp.
ATCTTTTTCAGATCGAACATGCTTGTGAGCCGAAAAATTTGCAACTACTTGCCATAAGTATTTTTTTATTGTTTTCCACATTTCAATTTGACCAGCATCAGATAATAAGTACTGAATAATTGTACCTTTTTCACATGCTTTTTCTATTTCAAAAAGATTTTTTCCTTCAACCCATCCATCAGAAATAGCTTTTTCCCATGAGCTAGAATTTTTTCTTTGTCCTATAATAACATTAAATCCATTATCTCTCAAATTTAACGATTGACCAGGCCCTTGAACACCATACCCAATGATTGCAATTATTTCATTCTTTAAAACTTCTCTTGCTTTACTTAAAGGAAATTCTTCTCTTGTTACAACTTCCTCAATAACTCCTCCAAAATTTATTTTTGCCATAACTTTTAATTTATAAGTTTAATTTATTCGATTTAATTTTTTCTAGTCTTTTAATAAAATTAACTGTCTTTCTTTTCTTTTTTGATAGAGCAACTCTTCCTGATCTAGCAAATTCAAGAACTTCTCCAAACTTCTCTAATTCTGAATAAAGATTTTGGGTTTCTTTTTTACTTCCTGTTTTTTGTATAATTGTATGATCTTCCTCAATAATTAATATTTCAGCCCCATGTGCTTTAATTATTCTTTCAACATCATCACCTTTCATAAAAATTTTTGTAGACAATTTATATAAAGCAATTTCTTGATAATAAATTTCATTTATTTCATAAAGGAATGCAGCAATAACATCGACTAATTTATTAATATGATTTAATACTTTAGTTATTTTTTCTTTTGTTGATTCAACTACTATTGTAAATCTACTTACGCCTTTAACTTCAGTAGTTGAAACATTTAAGCTGTTAATATTTATTTTTCTTCTATTAAAAATAATGGTTATATGATTAAGTAAACCTGCCTTATCCTCTGTTAAGACTGATAAAGTAAACTCTTTTACTTCATGTTCTGTTTTATTGAATTGATAAAGTCCTCTTTTTTTCATTCTAATCTTATATTTGATACTGACTCACCTGATGGAACCATAGGAAACACATTTTCTTCTTTTTCTACAATTACGTTTAGTAGATATGGTCCCTTATGATCTAAAAATTTTATAAGCTCTTCATCTAACTTCTCTCTTTTTTCAAGTTTAGAGTTTATTATTCCATATCCATCAGCAATTTTATTGAAATCAGGATTTTTCATTTCAGTAAATGAGTATCTATTATCAAAAAAAAGTTGTTGCCATTGCCTAACCATACCAAGAAAGTTATTATTCAATAAGAGTATTTTGACACTAATATTATATTGTGAGATTGTTGCAAGTTCCTGAATTGTCATCTGAATTCCTCCATCACCAATTATTGCAATTACTTCTCTATTTTGATTTCCTATTTTGGCTCCCATCGAAGCAGGTAATGCAAAACCCATAGTTCCAAGGCCTCCTGAAGTTATATTGCTTTTTGATTTATTGAATTTATAATACCTTGATGCAATCATTTGATGTTGTCCTACATCAGTAACAATTATAGCATTTCCTTTAGTAATTTCTGAAATTTTATTAACTACCTCCGCCATTGAAAGCTTCTCATACTGACCAGTAATCTCTTTCTTAATAATTTTTTCATATTCAATTTTATCACATTCTCTAAATTCATTTATCCAATTGTCATGATTTCTTTTATCAACTAATTTAATTAATTGAGTGAGCGCCTCTTTTGCATCAGCATTAATTGCAACATTTGTTTTTATAATTTTATCTATTTCAGATGGATCAATTTCAATATGGATTATTTTAGCATTAATAGCGTATTTTGATGTATCTCCAGTAACTCTATCATCAAACCGCATACCAATTGCTATTATTAGGTCTGATTCATTTGTTTTAACATTTGGCCCATAGTTTCCATGCATACCTAAATATCCAACATAATTTTTATGATCACATTTAATGGATGATAATCCTAGTAAAGTTGATGCTACAGGTATTCCAGTTTTGTCAGTAAATTGAATTAGTTCCTTTTCAGCATTAGATAATATTATTCCTTGACCAGCAAGAATTAAAGGTTTTTTTGATTTATTAATTAATCTTGCAGCTTGCTCAATTTTTTTATTTTTAAGTAATGGGTATGGGTGATAGCTACGAATTCTTTCACATTTTTTATAATCAAATTTAACATCAGAAAATTGTGCATCTTTTGTTATATCAATTAATACTGGACCAGGCCTTCCCGATTTTGCAATATAAAATGCTTTTGCTATAATTTTTTGAATTTCTTCACCACTAGATATTTGATAGTTCCATTTTGTTACTGGCATAGAAATCCCTATTACATCAGACTCTTGAAAAGCATCGGTTCCTAGTAGCTGAGATGGTACTTGTCCAGTGATACATACTAAAGGAGTAGAATCTATTTGAGCATCAGCGATACCTGTAATTAGATTTGTAGCTCCTGGTCCAGATGTAGCAAAACATACTCCAACCTTTCCTGAAACTCTGGAATATCCTTGCGCTGCATGAATAGCACCTTGCTCATGTCTTGTTAGTATGTGATTTAATTTATTTTTATAGGAGTAAAGAGAGTCATATATAGGCATAATTGCACCACCAGGATATCCAAAAATAGTATCAACACCCTCCTCGATTAATGATTTAATTAATGCCTCTGATCCTAATATTTTGCTCATTTTTTAATCAGTTACACATCCATCAGAAGCTGATGAGACGGTATTTATATATTTTTTAATTACTCCTTTATAATTATTTCTAGATTGCAATTTTGTTGATTTAATTCTTAAATCAAATTCTTTTTTATCTATAATTAAATCTATTCTATTATTTACTGCATCTATTATAATTTTATCATTGTTTTTTATAATATTTATAGGTCCACCTTCGTAAGCCTCAGGAGATATGTGTCCAACAACAAATCCATGAGATCCACCTGAAAATCTTCCATCTGTTATCAGAGCGACATCATTACCTAAGCCTGCTCCAATAACTGCACTTGTTGGTTTGAGCATCTCTGGCATACCAGGACCTCCTTTAGGTCCAGAATTTTTAATTACAATAACATCACCTTTTTTTACTTCATTTTCTATCCCTTTAATTGCTTCAAATTCATTATCATATACTTTTGCATACCCCTCAAATTTTTCTCCTTCTTTTCCAGTAATTTTAGCTACTGCTCCATCAGGGGCAATATTTCCATATAAGATTTGAATATGTCCTTTATTTTTAATTGGGTCATTGAATGATTTAATTATTTTATTGTCAATAGAATTTTCAATTTTTTCTAAATTTTGTTCAATAGTTTTTCCTGTTACAGTTAGACAATCTCCATGTAAATAGCCATTTTCTAGCATATATTTCATTAGCGCTGGAGTACCACCCATCTTATGTAAATCTTCCATTAGATAGTCTCCGCTTGGTTTTAAATTTGCCAGAAATGGAGTTTTATCACTAAAATTTTGAAAATCACTTAGTGAAATTCTTACCCCTACAGAATTAGCCATAGCAATTAAATGCAGAACAGCATTGGTGGACCCACCTAAAATCATAATTATAGACATAGCATTTTCAAACGCTTTTCTAGTCATAATATCGGTTGGTTTAATATCTTCTTTTAATAAATTATACATAGCTTTTCCAATAACAAGAGGTTCATTTTTTTTATTTGAGCTCTCTGCTGGATTAGATGAATTATAGGGTAGACTCATTCCAAGTGCTTCGATAGCTGAAGACATAGTATTTGCAGTATACATACCTCCACATGCTCCTGGCCCAGGGATACTATTTTTAATTATTCCTCTATACTCTTCTTCAGAAATTTTGCCTTTAATTTTTTGACCATATGCCTCAAAAGCAGATACAATATTTAAGTTTTTTTCTTTGTAAATTCCTGATTTAATAGTTCCTCCGTAAACTAGTATCGATGGTCTATTAATTCTGCCCATAGCAATTATTGCTCCAGGCATATTTTTGTCGCAGCCGACAACTGATACTAGTCCATCATAAAATTGAGCTTTTACAATAGTTTCAATTGAATCTGCAATTATTTCTCTTGAAATAAGTGAGTATCTCATTCCTTCAGTACCATTAGTAATTCCGTCACTTACTCCGATAGTATTAAATATTAATCCAATTAAATTTTCATTATTTATACTAATTTTTATTTCTCTAGCGATGTCATTAAGATGCATATTACATGGATTGCCTTCAAATCCAGTACTTGCTATTCCAACTTGGGCTTTTTTAAAATCTTTGTCTTTGAACCCTATACCATATAACATTGCCTGAGCAGCTGGCAATGACTCATCTTGTGTGATAGTGTTACTATATTTATTTAATTGTTTCATAATAAAAAATCCATTCTTTAAGAGAATGGAATTAAGAAATATTATATAAATAACTATATTAGTTAATCTTAATCATAAAAATAGTTATTAAAGTTTCTAACTTAAAAAAAAATGATTACAAATGATGCAGTAATTTTTGGAATTTTATTAGCAATATTAGGTTTAGTTTTTTATACGTCAGCCTCTTCATCTAAATTTTGGAAAAGCTTTTATACTATTTTTCCTGTTATATTAATTTGTTATTTTCTCCCTTCATTTTTTAATTCTGTTGGGATAATTGATTCTAGTGAATCAAATCTATATTTTGTTGCATCAAGATACCTCTTACCTTGTTCTTTAGTTCTTCTTACTATTAGTGTTGATTTAAAAGAAATTTTAAAGTTAGGTCCTAAAGCTTTAATAATGTTTTTGGCTGGAACAATTGGGATTTTATTAGGAGGCCCATTTTCTCTTCTAGTCATTATAAATTTCTTTCCTGATATTATAAATTTTGAATTTTCAGAACTAGCTCGAGGTATGACAACAGTAGCTGGAAGCTGGATAGGAGGAGGAGCTAATCAGGCAGCAATGATGGAGGTTTTTAATGTTGAGTCAACTTTATTTTCTAAAATGGTTGCAGTAGATATTATTTGTGCTAATGTATTACTTGCATTATTATTGATTGGAGTTGGAAGAAGTAAAATTATTGATAATAAGATAGGCGCAGATAGCAGTTCTATAGATGAAATAAAATTACGGATTGAAAATTATAATAAAAGCATTATGAAAATACCTGATTTAAAGGATATAATTTTTATAGTTTCTGTTGGATTTTCAGTCACTGGAATATCTCATTTGTTTTCTGAGTTAATAGCTTCTTATCTTTCTACTAATTTTCCTTTTTTAGAAAAGTACAGCTTGACTTCAAACTTTTTTTGGCTAATTATTTTTGCAACAACAATAGGAATTATCTTATCTTTTACTAAAGTGAGAAATTTAGAGGGTGGGGGAGCTTCAAGGATAGGGAGCTTATTTATATATATTTTAGTTTTAACAATTGGTTTAAAGATGGATTTATTAGCAATTTTTCAAAATCCAGGATTATTTTTATTAGGATTTTTATGGATTGGATTCCATTTATTTATTTTGTTAATTACTGCTAAAATAATTAAGGCTCCATACTTTTTTATTGCTGTTGGTAGTCAGGCAAATGTTGGAGGAGCTGCATCTGCACCAGTTGTTGCTGCTGCTTTCCATCCTTCTCTAGCTGCTGTTGGAGTATTGCTTGCTGTCCTTGGGTATGCAGTAGGTACATACGCAGCTTATCTATGTGGTATATTAATGCAATATTTAGTTTGATTTAGGTTTGAGTTCACCTCTTAGAAAGAGATTATACTCATCGCAAGTAAGAAATCCAGAATTATCACTAAATGGACAGGTCTTATATATTTTTGATATTTCGTTTTCAATAATCATTACAGAACTTCCTTCGCAAATAGGACAAACTTTTCTATTATTTGGACATTCAATATAATTGTAAGAAAATAGTTGAACATACACATTATCAATATTTTTTTCTGTTTCAAGTAGTAACTTGGTATTTGATAGCTCTAGAAATTTGATTGTTTCATCTGAAAAATTACCTGATAACCCTCTTAATTCGAGGTATTTATTTAACCAGTTAATTGATTGATTGTATTTTTTTAAAAAGTAAGAGTTTTTTCCAAAAAGGAAAGTAATCTCAGATGAGATAATATTACTTTCAACTATATTTTTTTTTAAAATGCTATCTGCTTTATCATATTTTTTTTCAAGAATTAAATTCTCAATTAAAGTTAAATCTTGACTGAATGATGAATTTATAGTGAAAAGAAAAATCAAAAAAGAAAGATATCTCAAGAGTAATTTTTATTTAGAATGTAAAACTATTCCTTTCCTTTTAAAAACTTGAATATTATATTTTATTCTAATAAATGTTGATAATTTATATTGTAATTCAGAGTTTTCTAAATCATTTTTATTTAAAACAGTTAATGACAAAATAGTTTTCAAAAAAATTAAATTTTCAGTCATTCTTTTAGTTTCTATTTTGAAAAAGGATATCCATCTATTCTTATAATATTCTTCATGAGAACTACCGTCCCAAAGAAAACTTAATTGAACTTCACCATAGCTATATCTGTATATAGCTGAAATTTTTTTATAAAAGAAATTTAGAGAATCAATTTCATTTGATTTGGAAGCATCTAGTTTCAGTCTTGTAGAATCTATTAAATTGAGGGGATTTGATTCTGACTCATACTTTTTAACACTTTCTGATATTAAATTAGTTAGAAGTGATTTTTTGGATTCATTTTGTACCTTTTTAAGGATATAATTTTTATCGTTTTTAAAAAGCTTGTTTGACATAATCAAATTTATATAAAAATGTTTAATTTTGTGGTGCTAAACAAAATGTATGAATTAACGTTTAATTAGCGTATGGGTGATAATTAGTTAACATTGAATTTCTAATTTCACTAAAATTTAATTTTACTTAAACATGAAAAACTATTACAAAATTTTATTACAATTTTTTGTAGTTTCTCTTTTTTCATTTGCTTCATATTCACAATCGCTTATTTCAGGTGTTGTAGTTGATGGTTCAACTAATGAACCTCTTATTGGGGCTAATGTGTCAATTAAAGGAACTACAGATGGTACATTCACTGGTTTGAATGGATCATTTTCATTTTCTTCTAACGCCTCGTCCAGTGACGTTGTATTAATTTCTTACATTGGATATGAAGATGTAGAGTTAAATAACTCAGGTGATTTAGGTGTTATTAAAATGACATCTCTAAACGTTTCATTAGATGAAGTTAGAGTTGTTGCTGACTATGGAATAGACAGAAAAACTCCAACCACATTTTCTAATGTATCTACTAGATATGTAGAAGAGTATGCTGGTACTCAGGAAGTTCCAGAATTATTAAAGATGACTCCTGGTGTATATACTACTAAAGAAGGTGGTGGAGTAGGTGATTCAAGAGTATATATTAGAGGTTTTGATCAAGAAAATATTACTGTAATGATCAATGGTGTTCCAGTGAACGACATGGAAAATGGTAGAGTTTATTGGTCAAACTGGAATGGTCTTGGTGATGTAACATCTGCTATGCAGGTTGTTAGAGGACTTGGTGCTTCAAAGCTTGCAATTGGATCTATTGGTGGAACAATCAATATAATTACAAAATCAATTGATTCAAAAAAGGGAGGATCATATTTACAACAAGTCTCTGATTATGGCCAGTTCAAAGAAACATTTTCTTACAATACTGGAAGAATGAATAATGATTGGGCTATATCACTTCTTTTCTCAAGAACAGATGGTAACGGGTACGTAGATGGAACTTATGTTAAAGCTAACACCTACTTCTTATCAGTAACTAAAGAGTTTAATGAAGATAATTCACTCGTTCTTACTGCTATAGGTGCACCTCAGCAGCATGGTCAAAGAGACCAGTATTTAACACCAGCTCAGGTTGAAAAGTATGGTCATAAATATAACAGAGATTGGGGATACTATAATGGTGAAGTGTTTAATGGAAGAAATAATTATTACCATAAACCACATATAGTTTTAAACCATTACTATAATTTAAATGAAAGTACAACCTTAAATACCTCTGTCTATGCTTCTTACGGAAAAGGAGGAGGATCAGGTCCATTGGGAAGTACAAGTAGATATTATGGTGATACTGATAGAACTGAGGATGGATTAATTAACTGGGATGCTATTGTATCAAATAATGTTGCTAATAACGGAGCTGCAGCTAATTATGGTCTAAATACTAACAGAGGTTCTTCAACTATTTTAAGAAATTCAGTAAACAACCACAGGTGGTACGGTGTTCTAAGTAACTTAAATCATGACTTTAATGATAATTTATCATTAACAGTAGGTTTAGATGCTAGAACATATACTGGTGAACACTTCAGAGAAGTAAGAGACCTACTTGGTGGAGATCATTGGGTTGAAGAATTTAAATACGCTCCTGAATTTAGGAGAAATTCCTCGTTATCATCGTATGGTGATGGGGGAGTTAGAGATCATTTAAAATATGTGAATGAAAATTCTACATCAATGTTTTTTGTGAAAACTCCAGAAAATCAAAGAATAGCTTATGATAATGATGGAATTCATAGATACGCTGGTTTACATGGTCAGTTAGAATATTCTGATGATAGATTTTCAGCCTTTGCAGGTGGTTCTGTTTCAAGAACTCAGTACGTAAGAGTTGATAGATATCAATATGTTGGAGCTGAAAATGGTGGAGAAAAAGATCAGTCTTCTGAGAAAGTTAATATTACTGGCCACAATGTAAAAGCTGGTTTTAATTTTAACTTTTCAGATTATAGTAATATCTACTTAAATGCTGGATCCTTCTCTAGAGCACCATTCTTTAATTTTGTATTTACAAATTATGAGAATATAGTTGTTGATCCTTTAGAGAACGAGAAAGCTAGATCTGTTGAATTTGGCTATGGATATAAAGCTCAGAAGTTTTCTGCTAAAGTAAATGCATACTACACTAAATGGGAAGACAAAGGTTTATTATCACCAACAATTACTATTAATGGAGTTGCTACTAGATCCGCTATAAGAAATCAAAATGCTTTACATAAAGGTGTTGAGCTAGAGTGGAAATCTAAATTTACTCCAAAGTTAGAAGTAGGAGGTATTGTTTCTCTTGGAGATTGGAAATGGGCTAATGATGTAAAGGGTGAAATTAGAAGTGATAATGAGCAGACAATTACAACTGTTGATATTTACTCTAATGGATTATACATTGGTAACCATCCACAGAGCCAAATTGGTTTCACAGGAAGATACCAAATTAATAGCACTCTAGATATTGGTGGTCAGTACTTATATAATGCAAACCTATATGCTGACTATGATGTAACAGATAGAGATGATCTAAATTTAGCATTCACTCAACCTTTCAAAATGGATAATTATGGTGTTCTTGACCTTAGAGTCGGTGCCAAATTTAAATTAGGAAATATGGGTGCATATGCTCAGGTTCAGGGGTATAATATATTAGATGAAATTTATTGGGCTAGAGGAATAGAGAGAAGTGGTGAGTTAGGACAAGGATTCCCAAGTTGGGGAAGAACTTTAAATTTCTCGCTTAAGTTAAATTTCTAGAAC
>JAYPDR010000066.1:0-9505 GCA_038125345.1 Marinoscillum sp.
TAAAAATGAATTGTTATTACTATCAACTAAAGCAAATTTTCCTCTTGTTTTTTTTATATCTCTTATTTTGCTTTTAAAAACATCAAATCCGTTTAACCCCATTGATGAATAATATAAGTTTTTATTGTCTTTTGAGGGGTTTGGGTAGTAGCTTCCCAGTTTTTTATCCTCTAATAGATACATTTTTCTTGAACTTAAATCAAATTCAAAAATTTCCTCAAAACCATCTCTTGCTGACGAAAAAAACAAAGAGTTGTTTATTATATTTGGCCAGCCAATATTTTCATGAGTTGCATAAATGGTTGTGTCTTTTTTTAAATTAAGATTAAACAAGAAAACCTCTTTTTTTCCATTTTTTGTCTTTAATCCAATTAATGTATTTTGGTTAGAATATTTTAATGAAGAAACAACACCCTCGTTCCAATTCCAACTATACGTTTTTTTTTGGGTCTTAAGCTCATATACTTCAAAAGATTGAGAGCCGTTTAAGTTGTTTGCCGATACCAATAAAAAGTTTCCGTCAGGAGAAAGATCTATAGAAGAGAAAAACCCACGGAGGTTTATTTTTTTTAGTTTTTTTGTGTTAATATCTAACACCTTCACTCTAGAGTATACCCGCTTGTCCCATCGAGGATCTTTTTCATACTCTAACCAAGCTATAGTGTTTTTAGCGCTAGGTATTCTTCCAAAATCATTTATTATCCCAGGGGTAAATAGTAAGGAAACTTCCCCTGTTTTTTCAATTATTCTAAAGTCTTGATAACTTCCATATCCTTGCCTAATAACAACAACCCTTTCGTCTGGAATTTCTGTTGGATAAAGCAGACTATAATAAGAAGGGCTATTCCTAACATTAAGATAATTTGTTGAAAAACTTGTTTTTTTTGAAGGAAGCTTTGTTAAACTTTCTTTATAAATCTCTTTATAATTTTTTTTGGTTTCTTTTTTTAGAGATCTATAAAAAGGCATTAAAAAGTATGAATTCTTATGAGCATTGGCAACTATATTATTATAAGTGTCTTCTCCAAATGATTCATTTAAATAATTAACCATAAGGTATCCTGTTTCATATTCGTTTGGTGTTTTATATTTAAAGCTTCCAAGGGTTTGTCTGTCATAATTTATTTTTCTTCCAGAGAGAACATTATTTTGGGTTGTTAAAAGAAAAGAGGGGATTCTCCCTCTTCCAAAATCCCCTGTTGATGTTTCTGAATAAACAGCATCCCCCTCCCAATACCAATTTGGCATAGCCGCACGTGTTAACATTGAAGACAAACCTTCACCAAAAACATAATGAACAACTTTGTTAAAAAAAGAGTTGTATCCAACCTCTCTCTGAACTAAGTGTCTAAACTCATGGGTAGAAATTAAATCAGACCAATTATTGTTGTGTAAAAAATGCGGAGATTCTGTTTTTGCATTAATAAAAAATTCACTTCTTCTTGGGGAGGAAGAGACAAAAGCATTAGGAACAACGTTTTGATTGTGAAGAATTATTTTGCTTCTTCGTATTTTATCTGAGGGGTTTATCTTAATGTTATTTATGTTTTTTTCTAAAAAATAAACAGATCGTTGAGCAATAGAGTCAAGCTCTTTTGGAAAATAAAAAATAAAATTTTCACTTTTAATTTTAAGCCAGTCAATATTTGGAGGAGCAACTTCTTTTTTATTGTACTGAGCAAAAGAGACGCTTTTTAAAAAAACGAATAAAACAAATAAAACTATTTTGTTACACACTTTCATTTAGACACCTTAAAAGCCTCATTAAGTCTTCTTTCTTATTGTAAACTGAAGGTGAGACACGAATGCTGTCACCCCTTAACGAGACATAAATGTTTTTTTCTTTTAGGTTTTTTAAAATTTTTTGATGATTTTTTTTTGGCTTTATTCCAAAAAGGTGAGCAGATCTATACTCTTTTTTCTCAACCCAAAAATTAGATCGGTTGACCAAATTAAAAAAATCATTAGTAATAGAGTTAATATAATTATAAATATTTTCTACCCCCCAATTATTTATTTGTTTAATTGCCGCAGCCATCATTGAGACATTTATAAAGTTACTTTGTTGGCCAACACTATATCTGTTTGACACACCCTCATATTCTTCTTGATAGTTAATAAGTCCAGAAAAATCAGCACTGTTTTTTCTATTTACCCAACTCTCTTCTATAGGGAACCCATTATCAAAAAACTCACCATAATAAGATAGTGTTATTCCATAGGGCCCCATAAGCCATTTATAGCCAGCACATATTAGCGCGTCTGGTTTAATTAACGAAACGTCAAAGGGAACAACCCCAATAGACTGGGTTCCATCTATAATCAATAGAGACCCAACAGACTTTGTCTTTTCTCTTATGCTTTCAATATCAAATTTAGTTCCTTCTGCCCAGTGGTGTAGACCTATGGAAACCACACGAGTATTTTTGTTAATTGCTTCTAAAATGTTTTTATTCCAAAGCTCACCTTGGTTTGAGTTTATGTTTGGTTTTTTGACAAAAATTAGCTTAGAATTATACTTTTTTGCTAGAGAAACCCACGGGTAAACATTGCTGGGAAATTGACCCTCAGTTATTATTATATTATCTGTTGATTTAAGAAAAATATTGTTGGCAACATTAGCTATCCCATAAGAAACCGAAGGAGACAAGGTTATTCTTTCTGAATCTTTTGTGTTAATTAAAAGAGAGAATAAGCGTTTTAATTCGCTCACATCCTTATAAAAATCTTCGGGCATTATATTATAAGGTTTTCTTTTCATTTTTAACCCCTTGATTCCCGCCTTTTCAACTTTTTTAAGCATAGGGGACATATATGCACAGTTTAGATAGGTTTTTTTTCCTGTTAATATGAACTTTTCTTTTTGACACTTCATCTTTAATAAAAAAGTGGTGGTTTTTTATCAAAACCAACTTTGTCTTTTAGTTTCTCAGCAAAATATAAAATTTTATCTTCCGAGCCGTAGTTTCCTATTATTGTAATGCTGGTAGGCTTCCCGTTTATATCTAAGCCGTTTGGTAAAGAAACCACAGGGTGTCCAGTAAGATTTGTGATTAAAAGTTGGTTCTCACCAAATGTTGGGGAAAGAATAATATCATATTTTTCAAAAAGAGATTTCGTTTCTTCAATTAACTCTTGTCTGTGTCTGTTAGCTTGAATATATTCTACAGCAGGAATTAAACGAGATTGTCTAAGAGAATTTGCTCGAGACCTTTCACCCTGCTCTACCATAGAAGAATCTAACCTTTTTCTTAAAAAAGAGTCAAAAAAAGCACCAGCTTCAGCTCTTAGTATTATATCAAAAACAGCAAAAGGATAGTTGTTTGGTAAATCAATTTCATCCATTTTATAACTTTGAGAAAGAAGGTCTATTGTTTTTGCGTTGTTACCGTAAAACCGAGAGGTGTCTTTATCAAATAGCTTTTTTGTATAGCCAATTTTAAGCTCTTGATCAAGATGATCAAAAGCAACATTTGACACATCAACGTCATTATTTTCTTTTATAAAGCTATATACAATAGCACAATCCCTAGGGGTTCTACATATTGGACCAACCTTATCCATACTCCAAGAAAGTGTCATAAAACCTGAGGTTGAGATAGAACCAAAAGAAGGCCTTAGTCCAATCACCCCACATCGAGTAGAAGGAGAAACGATAGAGCCAAGAGTTTCTGTTCCTATAGCAAAGCCAACCAATCCTGCAGCCACAGCAGACGCTGAGCCAGCTGAGGATCCACTTGAACCCTCTTGAATATCCCATGGATTTTTTGTTTTTCCTCCAAACCACACATCCCCCCTTGCAAGAGCACCTGAAGATAATTTTCCAATCATTACTGCGCCAGCTTTTTCAAGTTTTGTTATAACTTTAGCTTTTTCGTTTATAATCTGGTCTTTATAAGGCATAGCTCCCCAGGTAGTTGGGTATCCAGGGAAAGAAGCAAGATCTTTAATTCCGTATGGTATACCATGTAAGGCCCCCCTATAAATACCCCTGCTTATTTCCTCATCTGCCTTAATTGCTTGTTTTAGGGCCAAATCTTCCGTTAACGTTATTACAGAATTTAATATTGTATCATGTTTTTGTATCCTTTCTAAATAAATTTTTGTAAGCTCTAAAGAAGAAATTTTTCTGTTTTTTAATAAATATGACAACTCCCCAACAGATAAAAAAGCTATGTCTTTTTTATTATCAGGAAGCTCTGTTTTTAGGTCATCAAATGAAAACCTAACACCCTTTGATTTTTTAAGATCTATATTGAAATTTAAGGCTGGTGCGACACTGTTTCCTAACTCTTTTTCTCTCATTAGGCTATAAGAGTTTTTATTTCTGTTGACATAATCTTTCATTGTGTTTATGTCTTGTTTAGAAAAATAAATCCCAAAAACTTTTAAGGTAGAGCGAATATCTTCATAGTTAATTTCATCTTTTTTTAAGTAACCAAATGAAAAGAAAAACAAAGCAAAAACAACCAAATAAAATCTAATTTTGTTTTTCATTCTTATTTTTTAATCTAATATACATATTAATTTTATTGAATATTTTTTAAGACATTGGAATCTGTTAATAAAGTTTTTTTGTTAGACGCAATGGCGCTCATATATAGGGCTCACTTTGCTTTTAGTAAAAACCCCATAGTTAACTCGAAAGGAATAAACACAAGCGCGATATATGGTTTTCTTAACACTTTAATAGAATTAATAAATAAAGAAAAACCAACTCACATTGCCGTCGCTTTTGACACAAAAGCGCCTACCTTTAGATCAGAAATATTTAAAGAATACAAAGCAAACAGAGAAAGACAACCAGAAGATATTCAGATTGCGATTCCTATAATTAAACAATTTTTAGACTCCTTGCAAATTACCATTGTAGAAAAAGATGGATATGAAGCCGACGATCTTATTGGAACATTATCTAGTAAGTTATCTAGACAAAACACCACGATATATATGATGACACCAGACAAAGATTTTGCTCAGCTTGTCAAAGCAAATGTTTATTTATATAAGCCATCTTTTATGGGAAAGGGCGTTGATGTTTTGGGGGTTGATGAGGTTCTTGAAAAATTTAAAATTAAAAAAATTAGTCAAGTTGTTGACTTTTTAGCCCTTCAGGGAGACAGCGTTGACAATATACCTGGCATCCCAGGTGTCGGCCCAAAAACAGCCCAAAAATTACTTGATGATTTTTTTACGGTTGAGGGTATAATTGAAAACAAAGATCAACTCAAAGGATCTCTAAAAAGTAAGGTTGAGCAAGGTTATCACATGGCGATTTTATCGAAGGATCTCGCAAAAATACAAACAGATGTGCCTCTTCATATTGATCTAGATGAAATAAAAGTTAAGAAAGCCAAACCCAAAGAGCTAAACAGTTTGCTTGATGAAATGGAGTTTAGAACAATTAAATCTAGGTTGATATCTTCTGGAATCCTCACAGAAAATAAAGAGAAACAATTAGATTTTTTCCTCAAATCAACAGCCAGAGAAAAGAAACAAACTAACTACAAGTTAATAAACAATGAAGGGGTGGATCAGTTGTTAAATTATTTAAAATCTGCTAGAGAAATTTGTGTTGACACAGAGACATCAAGTCTAGATATTCAAGATGCTGAGTTAGCGGGAATTTCGTTGTGTTCTAAAGAAGGAGAAGCTTTTTATGTGCCCACATTGAAGAATAAAGAAATTATTTTGAGCAAATTAAAACCAATACTTGAAAACCCAGATATCACCATTATAGGACATAACTTAAAGTATGACATACAAATTTTAGAAAAAAATAAAATCTACATATCAAACAATGTTTTTGATACAATGATTGCTCATTATTTAATTAACCCAGAATCAAGCCATAAGCTTGATGTTTTATCAGAGACGTACTTAAATCATAAGTGTATTCCTATCGAAGATATAATTGGTAAAGCGGGAATGAATCAAAAAAAAATGACCGACCTTGATCCAGAAGAAGTTTATTATTATGCATGTGAAGATGCTGACGTGTCTTTTTCTTTAAAAAAGATTTTCCAAAAAGAAATAAAAGAAGGCAATCTAAATGACCTTTATTATAATGTTGAGTTACCACTAATGTTTACACTTTGTAAAATAGAGATGAACGGGGTAAAGGTTGATCTTAAATTTCTTTCTGAGATGTCAAAAAGCCTTACAAGCTCAATCGAGGAAACAGAGAAAAAAATTTTTAGCGTTGCTGGTGAAGAGTTTAACATATCATCACCTAAACAACTTGGAGTGATTTTATTCGAAAAATTAATTATTGATGAAAACCCCAAAAAAACAAAGTCAGGACAGTACTCAACGGGTGAAGATGTTTTACAAAAACTTTCTAAAGACCATGAAATTGTTAGTCTTATTTTAGAGTTTAGAGAATACAAAAAACTCCTGTCAACGTACATTAATGCTTTGCCAGAAATGGTGTCTTCATATGATGGGCTAATTCATACAGATTATGCTCAGGCGGTTACAGCGACAGGTAGACTTAGCTCAAACAAACCAAACCTCCAAAATATTCCAATTAGAACAGAGTTAGGAAGAAAGACCAGGTCAGCTTTTATCCCAAGAAATAATGATGGTTTTATTTTAGCAGCAGACTATTCACAAATTGAACTTAGAATTATTGCCTCTTTTAGTGGAGATGAGCATATGATTAATGCATTTAAAAATAACTTAGATATTCACTCTATCACAGCATCAAAAATATTTGGTGTTCCTGAGGGCGATATAACAAAAGACATGAGAAGAAGAGCTAAAGAGGTTAATTTTGGAATTATTTATGGTATTTCTCCTTTTGGGCTATCTCAAAACCTAAACATATCCAGGACAGAGGCAAAAGAAATAATTGACTCTTATTTTAATGAGTTTCCTTCAGTTAAAAACTATATGGACCACTCCATAAATATAGCAAGAGAAAAACAATATGCAGAAACAATTCTTGGAAGAAAAAGATATCTAAGAGATATAGACTCTAGGAATTTTACCCTTAGGGGCTTTGCAGAAAGAAACGCAATTAACACTCCAATTCAGGGAAGTGCAGCTGATATAATAAAGCTTTCTATGATTAGTATCAACAGCTGGATTAAAGAAAACAATTTTCAATCAAAGATGATTATGCAGGTTCATGATGAGTTAGTTTTTGATGTGGTAAACGCTGAGCTGGAAGAATTTCAATTTGGAATAAAGAAAATAATGGAAAATGCAATTAAAATAAAAGTCCCATTAACAGTAGATGTGGGCACAGGAAAAACATGGTTACAAGCGCACTAATCTCCTCAGAGATAAAATCAAACATTATTTCTTCTCAAAAAAGAATACAACAATATATTAACAAAACACCTATACTTTACTCTTCTGCTATAAATGAAATCTCAGGAGCAAATATCTTTTTTAAATGTGAGAACTTTCAAAAAATTGGAGCATTCAAAATGAGAGGAGCTATCAACGCAACACTATCATTTTCTAAAAAAGAAATTCAAAATGGTTTTGTTACTCACTCATCTGGAAATCACGCCCAAGCCGTAGCGTTATCTTCTAAAATCCTTAAAACAAAAGCTCATATTGTTATGCCAAAAAGCGCGCCTGAAATCAAAATAAAAGCCGTTAAAGGTTATGGAGCTACAGTTTATTTATGTGAAAACAATGAAGCGTCTAGAATAAAAACCTGTGATAAAATTATTAATAACACGAATGCCAATTTTATTCATCCTTTTGATAATGCTAATGTTATTTTGGGTCAAGCAACTTGTTCAAAAGAAATTTTTGATGAGATTGATAATCTTGATATTATCATGTGTCCTGTTGGGGGTGGAGGGTTGGCCTCTGGAACAATTTTGTCAACAAGAAACTTTTCTCCAAAAACAAAAGTCATTCTCGCAGAGCCCCTTAATGCATCAGATGCCTTCGAATCTTTTACTCAGAAAAAGCTTATTCCTGTTCAAAATCCAAAAACAATTGCAGATGGGTTGAAAACATCATTAGCAAAAAGAACATTTAATATTATTGTTGGCGGGGCTGAAAGTATAATAACGGTTACAGAAAAAGAAATCATTCTAGCAATGAAACTAATTTGGGAGAGAATGAAAATTGTTTGTGAGCCTTCTTGCGCAGTACCTTTGGCGGCTGTTTTAAAAGAAAAAGATCTTTTTCAAAATAAAAAAATAGCAATTATCCTCACAGGAGGTAACGTCGACCTTAACAATCTTCCTTTTTAGTTTTTAAACCTATCAAAGTCACTTTTAATTTCAACTCTTGGGTAGTTATTGTCTTCTAAATTAACATCAGCTGTTTCTTTTAAAGGGTCTAGAGTAATTTTTTTTACAATCTTTTCTTTTACAAATACTTTTGTTACAACTTTTTCATTAAACCTCCAGATCTCAGCAGGTATTTTTTCAATTTCTGTTGAACCATCATCAAATGTCCACTCTATGATCAAGGGTGTTACAAGCCCACCTTTGTTTTCAAAAGTAACTTCATAAAAGTTTTTTTCAGCATTTTGAAGTTTAATGTTTTCATCATCAACAGAGTTTCTAAACTCTCTGTATTCATTTTCATTAGTATTAGAAAAATTAAATTCTGTTGGTTTAAATGGAATAGAGTATTTAGGGTCATCAGAAGCGATATCTTTATTCCCCTTGATTTCTTTCTCATCTACATTAGCTCTGTTTTCAAACGGCTCATCTATTTTTTTCATTTTAAACCATTTTACATTTTCAATAGAAACATCTACATTATCAGTTGTGTAGAACCAACCTCTCCAAAACCAATCTAAATCTATTGCACTAGCGTCTTCCATTGTTCTAAAAAAGTCTGCAGGATCAGGATGTTTAAATGCCCATCTTCTAGAATATTCCCTAAAAGCATAATCAAAAAGCTCTGGTCCCATTATTGTTTCTCTTAATATGCTCAATGCTGCAGCTGGTTTTGCGTATGCATTTGCGCCAAACTCTCTATTTGCTATTTGCTCTGAGTTTATCATTATTGGCCTAAGCATATCTTTAGGCGCTTTCATATAATTTACTATACTTTGTGCTGATCCTCTTCTAAGTGGCCCGTCGCTGTAATACTCTCTTTGTGTTAGAGATTGGACAAAAGTATTTAAGCCCTCATCCATCCAAGTCCATTGTCTTTCGTCAGAGTTTATAATCATTGGGATAAAAAAGTGACCAACCTCATGAATAATAACGCTAATCATACCCCACTTAGTTGCTTCGGAGTATGAACCGTCATCATTAGGTCTTCCGAAATTAAAACAAATCATAGGGTATTCCATTCCAATTGATGCTGCATGTACAGAAATTGCAACAGGATATGGATATTCTACAGTATGTTTAGAATAGGTCTTTAGAGTGTTTGCTACTGCTTTTGTAGACTCTTCTTCCCATAGAGGGTTACCTTCTTTTGAATAATAAGACATAGCTAACGGGGTGTTGTTTTCAAGATCTACAGCCATAGCATCCCATATAAACTTTCTAGATGCAGCAAAAGCAACATCCCT
>JAYPDR010000067.1:0-9468 GCA_038125345.1 Marinoscillum sp.
CTGTTTCTTTTTTTTCCCAAGCTCAAAGTAATGAAAATGACTCACTAAAATATTCTCCTTCATTTTTTACAACTTATGAAATAAAAGATAGGTACTCAGACCCATTCTCAAGTTTATTTTCTAATAACTCTTTTTATTTAAATCCTTCAATTCTAAAAATTGAATCAACATATGATACTTCAAGAGTATTTTATCTTTCAGAAAAAATAGGTAATCTTAACTATCGTCCTTCTATTGCGATTCCATTCTATTCATATGATGATTTTTCAACTAAAAATGATATTAAAGAATATTTTAGAAAAAAATCTTTGAGTTTAGATGGTGAAAATACTTTAGAGAGTGGAAGACTAATACCTAAGATTTATATTTCAGAATCATTAGATAGAATATTTGGTGGAAATTTTATTGACCTTAAAGTAAATGGCTTTGTTAATTTAGATTTTGGAGGAAAATTTCAAAAAATAGAGAATCCTTCTATTCCAATTAGACAGCAAAGAAATGGTGGTTTTAATTATGATCAGCAGATTAATTTAAATATTAATGGTGTGGTTGGTGAGAAGCTTAAAATAAGTGCAAATTTTGATAATAATAATACTTTTGATTTTCAAAATAATTTGAAATTAGATTATACTGGTTATGATGAAGAGATAGTGAGAAAAATTGAAGTTGGAAATGTAAGTATGCCAGTAAAAAATAGCTTATTAAGAGGAGCCCAAAGTTTATTTGGTCTTAAAACTCAACTTCAATTTGGAAAATTAAGCTTGACTGGTATTCTATCAAGGCAACAAGGAAAAAGTGAATCAATTAAACTTGATAATGGTTTCCAAGGAAAAGAATTTCAAATTTTAGGTTCAGATTATGATAGAAATAGGCATTTTTTTCTTGGACATTTTTTTAGAGAAAATTATGAAAAATGGTTAGAGTCTCTACCAATTGTAAGTTCGGGAATTAATATAAATAGAGTTGAGGTTTATATCTTAAATAGGACTAATAACACAGAATCTCTCAGAAATTTTGTTGCATTTACTGATTTAAGTGAAGGAAAAAAAATACTTAAATCAAATAATGTATACATAGGGTCTGGAAATAATGGCCCAAACGATAATAATTCAAATTTTTTATTTGATAATTTATCAAAAAACTCGAGTGCTAGAGATGTTGATTTAGTAGATGATTTTTTAATTAATCAATTTAGTTTACAGAAAACTATAGATTTTGAAAAAGTAACATCAGCTAGAAAGTTGGATATTGATGAGTATGAAATAAATAAAACTCTTGGGTATATTTCCTTACTTAGAAGGCTTCAGAATGATGAAGTTCTTGCAGTATCATATGAATATACTTTTAATGGAAATCGCTATAAGGTTGGAGAGCTAAGTGAGGATTATCAAAACAGAGAAGATAATGAGATGATTTTTTTGAAGCTATTGAGACCATCAAATATAAATACTCAAATTCCTACTTGGGATTTAATGATGAAAAATATTTATAATATAAATGCAAACCAGATTGAAAAAGAAAATTTTGAGTTAAGGATTAATTACAGAGATGATGCTATAGGATTTAATAATCCAAGTCTTAATGAAGGTACTTTAACTAAAAACAAACCACTTATAAGACTTCTTGGTTTAGATAAATTAAATTCATACAATGATCCCCAATATGATGGAAACTTTGATTTTATAGAAGGTTATACCATTAATTCAATAAAAGGTAATATTATATTTCCAGTTTTAGAGCCTTTTGGTTCAAAGTTAAATTCATATTTTTCAAAAAGTAACGAAACTGAATTATCTGATAAATATGTATTTAATGAACTGTATACTCAGACTCAGGATGAAGCACAGAAAATTCTATCAAAAAATAAATTCTTTTTAGTTGGTAGTGTTTCATCTGGAAGTGGAAGTGAAATAAATCTTCCTGGATTAGATATTTCTGAAAACTCGGTAGTTGTCATGGCAGGAAATCTGAGATTAATTGAAGGTACTGATTATACTGTAAATTATAATTTAGGAAGTGTAAGAATTTTAAATCCAGCGATATTATCTTCAGGGCAAGAAGTAACAATTTCATTTGAAAAAGCTGATTTATTTAATTTTCAGACAAAATGGTTATCAGGTGCAAGAGCTGAATATGAATTTGATGAAAATATTAATTTAGGATTTACTGTCTTTCATTTGAATGAAAGACCAGGAGGGATAACAAGGTTTAGTGTTGGAAATGAACCTGTAAAAAACACAAAATATGGCTTTGATTTTAATCTTAATAAAGAAAGTGAATTTCTAACAAAAATAATTAATACTATACCTTTTTTGGCATCAACAGAAAAATCAAATATTAATTTTAGCTCAGAATTTGCTCAGATTGTTCCTGGAACATCTAACATAATAAATGGAGAAGGGATAACATATATAGATGATTTTGAAAGTGCAGTTATACCCGTAACATTAGGTGGGTCTCCGATATCCTGGAAATTAGGATCAACCCCTTTTACAAAAAATAATGTATTTGATAAGTCAAATTCAACATCAAATAACTTAGGTTATTCATTCAAAAGAGCAAAAATAGCTTGGTATACAATTGATAATATTTTTTATCTTAATGGTGGCTCATTAAAGCCAAAAAATATAACTCTTGAGGATCTAGAAAATAACTATATAAAGGCTATATCTCCACAAGATATTTTTAGAAAACAAGACAGACAGCTTATTAATACAAACCTTCAAATTTTTGATATTGCATATTTTCCAAGTGAGAGAGGTCAATACAATTATTCAACAGACCTTCTTCCTTCAGGTTTATTAAGAGATCCTAAATCAAATTATGGAGCAATTACTAAAAGTATTTCAAATGATACTGATTTTGATAGAACTAATATTCAATACATTGAGTTTTGGTTGATGGATCCTTTCATAGATGGTGAGAACGGAAAGGTATTAGATGGAATATTTAATAAAAATAATTTTAGTGGAGGAAAACTTATTTTTAACCTGGGTAATGTCTCTGAGGATTTAATGAAAGATAATCTTCACGCGTTTGAAAATGGTCTTTCAAACGACTACTCAAATGATGGAGTAAAATTTAATGAGTGGGGAAGGATTACTACTAAGCAATATTTAACTAATTTTTTTGAAAATAATTTAACCTCTAGAAATAACCAAGATATAGGGTTAGATGGATTAAAAAATTCTGATGAGATTAATTATTTTAAAGAAAACTTTTTAGATAAAATAAACCTAACCAATGATGGTAAAAATAAGATTGAGCTTGATGTATCAGCTGATAATTTTAAATATTATTTAGGTGAAGATTATGACATTAATGATATTAAAATTTTGGAAAGATATAAATCTATTAATGGAATGGAAGGAAATACACCTCTCAACTCTAACACAAATTTTTCTTCACAAGGTTCCCCATTTCCTGAAAATGAAGATTTAAACGAAGATAATACTTTGTCTGATACTGAGAGCTATTATGAATATATAATAAATCTTAACCCCGGCGAATTAGAAATTGGAAAAAATAACATAGTTGATAGAATCACTGATATTTCAGGTAATGCAACTTGGTACCAATTTAGAGTGCCAATTAGAAATCCAGACAATATAGTAGGTGGTATTTCAGATTTTAAAACCATAAGATTTGTTAGAACCTATTTAACAGGGTGGGAGCAACCTGTTGTTTTAAGATTGGCAAAATTTCAATTAGTAGGAAGTCAATGGAGAAAGTACGAAGGAACTATTTTTCAATCTGGTTTGAATGAGGTCACTGAAAAGAGTGATTCTGATATGCAAATTTCTGTAGTTAGTATTGAAGAAAATAGTATAGGATCAGAAAATAAATCTCCATATGTGGTGCCACCAGGAATACCTAGAGATATAGATAATACCACAATTGTTCAAAGAAGAACTAATGAACAATCTCTTCAATTATGTGTAGATAATTTATCTGATGGAGATGGTAGAGCAATATTTAAAGAATCTAATTTTGACTTAATTAATTATGGAAGAATTAAAATGTTTATTCATGCAGAGCCAAACAATAATGATATAATTAATGATAATGAGGTAAATGCATTTCTTAGATTTGGAAGTGATTATGAAAATAATTACTATGAAATTGAATTGCCATTAAAAATAACTCTTCCATATCTAATCGATCAAAATAGTTCGAATTTATCTGAAATTATATGGCCTAAAGAAAATGAAATTAATTTATCAATAGAGGAATTGCTTTCTCTTAAATCTTCAAGAAATAGGGAAAATATTGATATTAACACACTTTATTCAAAATTATCCTCAAACGGTAAATATAAAATTACAATAAAAGGAAGACCCTCATTAAGTTCAATTTTAAATTTTATGATAGGAGTGAAAAATCCTTTATCAAATGATAGATCATCGAAGTCAATCTGTGTATGGTATAATGAACTAAGGCTTACAGATTTTGATAAAACTAAAGGATGGGCATCTAATACTAGCTTAAATTTGAAGTTATCAGACATAGGAACATTTTCTTCTTCATTGAGATATACTTCAGTTGGATTTGGTTCAATTCAACAAAAGATATCAGAAAGGTCAAGGGATGAAAAGTTACAGCATGATGCATCTGCCAATTTAAATTTAGACAAAATCCTCCCTAGAAATTCTGGTATTAAATTGCCATTATACATATCAACATCAAAATCAATAACAACTCCTAAATATGACCCATTAGATAAAGATATTCCTTTAAAAGCTTCTATAAATTCTTTCGAGACTCTTTCTGAACAGCGTGAATATAAAAAAATAACCGAGGAGAGAATGGAATCAAAATCTTTAAGCTTAAACAATGTCAGAAAAGAAAGAAATAATCCAAACTCAAGAGTTGATTTTTGGGATATTGAAAATTTTTCAACAGGATTTTCATACAGTGAAAGAATAAGCTCAAACATTACCACTCAATCAAATGAAGTAAAAGAACATAGAGGAAATATATCTTACAATTATTCTCCTAAAAGCTTGAGTATAACTCCTTTTAAAAAAATTGAATTTTTTGATGGTAAGATTTTTAAGTTAATTAAAGATTTTAATATCAATTTACTCCCTTCAAATATTAACATAAGAGGAGATTTAAATCGAAGATTTAATAAAACTCAATACAGAAACTCTGAATTAAATATTGAGGGAGTAGATGCTATTTATGAAAAATATTTTTCATTGAATAAATCTTATGGATTAAGATGGAATCTATTTTCTAGTTTGAATATTGATTTTAATGTCATAAATAATTCAATTATTGATGAACCAGAAGGTGAACTTGATACTCAGCAAAAATTAGATAGTATGTATTATAATTTAAAGAGACTTGGGAGATCTAACAGTTTTAGTCAGAGCATTCAAGCTAATTATAAAATACCAATTAATAAATTTCCACTTTTAGATTGGATAAGTTCAAATGCAAGATATTCATCGAGATATTTATGGTCTGCTGGCTCATTTTTACAAGCTGACACACTTGGAAATATAATAGAAAATAATAGAGAGTACTCATTAACCTCTAAACTTGATATCTCAAAATTTTATGATAAAATACCTTTATTAAAAAATTATAATAAAGCATACAGTGAAAAAGATTCAATAACGTCATTATTCCAATCTAAAATTTTTGATGGTGCTATGAAATTGATTATGTCCTTAAGGTCTATTAATATCACTTATAATATTAGCGAAAGAACAGGGATGGCTGGAGTAATTGGATCTCCTGGAGTATTTGGAAATAATAAATATTATAACTCTCCAGGTTGGGAATTTATTTTAGGATCTCAGGATTCTGATATTAGAAAAATTGCTGCTAATAAAGACTGGCTTGTAAAAAATGATTTTTTAAATAATCCATTTATCCAATCAAGAAGTAATAATTTTCAATTTAGAAGTACAATCCAGCCATTAAATTCACTGAGAATTCAGCTAGATGCTAAAAGACTAATTTCTGAAAATTTTCAAGAAACTTTTAGGTATGATTCTCAAAAAAATTCTTTTATTTCTTTAACTCCTTCAAGAAATGGTAACTTTTCTTTATCATTTTTATCTATTAAAACAGCTTTCATTAAGGATGATGAGTCTAATAATTCTCCTGTTTTTTTAAAGTTTAGTGAGAACAGATCAATAATAAGAGAAAGATTAAATAGTCTTAATTCTCAGGGAGAATATGGACTCAATTCTCAAGATGTTCTTATCCCTTCATTTATTTCTGCTTATTCAGATTCAGATCCTAATAATTTTTCATTGAAACCTTTCCCCAAGATACCAATTCCAAATTGGAGAATTGACTATTCAGGCTTAAGTAAAATTAAGGTTTTAAGTGAAATTTTTAGTAATATAACTATATCTCACGGGTATCAAAGTATATATACTATAGGAGAGTTTTCAAATTCCCTTCTCTATTTAGAAAACCTAGATTTTAATAATTCAATAATGAATTATCCTCTAGCTTCGCAACAAACTGATAACGGACTTGTTCCATTTTTTATAATTAATCAAGTTAGAATAACCGAGAGATTTTCACCTCTTTTAGGAATTAATGTTAGGACAAAAAATAATTTAAATGCGAGATTAGACTACAAAAAAGATAGAAATATTATGCTAAACTTATCTAATGCTCAGGTATCGGAATTGATAAATTCTGACTTTTCTATTGATTTTGGATATACTAAGGAGAAATTAAAATTACCATTTAAGTATATGGGTAATACTCTAGTTTTAGATAATGATATTGAATTTAGATTGAATTTTATTATTAGAAATACCAAAGCTATTCAAAGAAAAATTGATAAAGAAAGTACTGTAACTAATGGAAATTACAATTTTCAACTAAGACCAAATATTAATTATACAATAAATAATAGAGTTAATTTAATTATATACTATGATAGGGTAGTAAATAAGCCAATTGTATCAAATTCTTTTTCAAGATTTTCTTCATCATTCGGAGCAAGGCTAAGGTTAAGTTTAAATCAATAAAATAATTTTTCAGTTTGAAATCATTTATTATCTTCGTCAAATGGATGCAAAAAAATTAAAATTCACCCATGATCATGAATGGGTAAGGGTTGAGGGAGATATTGCTTACATAGGAATAACAGATTTCGCTCAAGGAGAGTTAGGTGATATTGTATATGTTGAAATAGAGACTTTAAATAATACTATTGAGATGGGAGAAGTATTTGGTACAGTTGAAGCAGTAAAGACTGTCTCTGATTTATTTATGCCAGTTTCTGGAGAAATAATTGAAGTAAACAATAAGCTTGAGAATGAGCCAGAATTAGTTAATAATGATCCTTATGGTGATGGATGGATGGTTAAAGTAAAATTCTCTGATATATCTCAATTAAATGAGCTATTAGACTTTGATGGATATGAGTCTATCACAAAATAGAAAGTTTAAAACTTATTTATTTTTTTCTATAATCTGGACATTCATAATTATCTATTTACTGATATTTTTTAAGCCTTCAAATGCCAAGAATATAGATGTAATGTTTATTGATAAAATTATTCATTTTTCCTTATTTTTTATTGAATCATATTTAGTAACAAAGTGTTTTAAATTATCAAAAATAAATTCAAAAAAGTCATTAATCATTATTTTAATTCCATTAGTTATATTCTCAATAATGATTGAAGTTATTCAAGTTTATTTGCCATTTAGATCATATGATTTGCTTGATCTTTCAGCAAATGTTTTAGGGTTTTTTATTGGATCATTTATTGCTATTTTTTTTGGTAACTAATATTTAATTTAACTAAATTGCCATTTATGGAAATCAAAAAAAACCCAGAAGCTGATTTAGAAAGAAAAAGTGGTCTCTTTCTAAACATAGGTTTATGTATAAGCCTTTTACTTGTAATAACAGCATTTGAATGGAAATTTTATGATAGAGGGGCAGGTATGGATCTTGGAACTATAGAAGATAATTTTGAAGATCTAATGGAAATTCCACCGACTGAACAACCACCACCACCACCGCCTGTTATTCAGCAACCAGAAATTATTGAAGTTCCTGATGAGGAAGAAATCGAGGAAGAAATTGAGATTGAAATTGATGTGGAAATTACTGAAGAAACTGTAATAGAAGAAATAGTATTTGAAGAAGCTCCAGAAGAAGAGGAAGTTGATGAAATTTTTACTATAGTAGAAGATCAACCTCAGCCTCCTGGGGGAATGGGCGCATTTTATCAATATGTATCTACTTCTTTAAGATATCCTGCTCAAGCAAGGAGAATGGGTATAGAGGGTAAAGTATTTGTTCAGTTTGTTGTAGATAAAGATGGTTCGCTCACGGAAGTTCAGGCTATTAAAGGTATTGGAGCTGGATGTGATGAGGAAGCTGTGAGAGTTATCTCTAAAGCTAAGAAATGGTCACCTGGTAAGCAAAGAGGAAGACCTGTTAAAGTGAGAATGATTTTACCTATCACCTTTAAGTTAGGTTGATTTATAATATATTAAAATTTTCCTCTTTAATCTTCTCTAAGTGTTCTTTCATTATTACTACAGATTTCTGTATCTTAAAATTATTACATTTTGAGCCAATAGTATTAATTTCTCTTCCAATTTCTTGAGAAACAAAGCTTAACTTTTTACCTATAGGTTTATTTTCTTTCAATGAGTCAGAGAATAGCTTTAAATGTTTTTTTAATCTGACTAGTTCTTCATTAATATCTTGTTTTTCAATATAAAAAAATATCTCTTGTTCCAATCTTTTTTTTTCTAATTGAGGATGGTCTAATGATTTAATTTTATTATTAATTCTATTTTTTAAATTCTTTTGTTTACTGGAATCAGTTAATACAATTTTTTGTAATTCTTTTAAAATTTTATCTAAGCTATTATCTAAATCAATTTTAATTGATTTACCCTCTTCAAATCTGAAAAGTATACATTTATTTATTGCCTCTTTAACTAAATTTATTATACTATTTTTTGGAATTTTTATGTTTTCATTTTTAAAAATAAAGGATAAATTATCAAAGATATTATTATGAATAGTTTGGTTATCTATATCATTAAACTTTTCTGAAATATTTTTTATTTTATTAAAAAAATAGGAGTATTTCTTTTTATCTAATAAATCTAAATTCTCATTAGTAAATGATTTAAAAGATATATTTAATTCAATTTTACCTCTTATAAGCTTTTTTTTTATTAATTCTCTTATTTTATTCTCGAATAAATTTATGTTATAATTTGACTTTATATTTAAGTCAAAAAACTTAGAGTTTAAGGACTTAATTTCAACTTCAATATTATAATTTTTTTTATCTATTGAACTATAGCCATAACCTGTCATTGAATAAACCATAGTCCAAATTAAAAACTATAACCGAAAGAAATATGATATTTTGTATTTTTAATTTGATAATCTTCTATTGGTTTTGCTAAATCAATCTTAATATAATAATCAGTTATAAATGATCTAAAACTTAA
>JAYPDR010000068.1:0-9430 GCA_038125345.1 Marinoscillum sp.
CATCAACAATTGTAAATTCAATATATGAGAACCCTTTATTAAAATTATAATAATAATTTCTAACCCCTTCTATTCCAACTATGTCACCTTCGGAAGTTACTACAACAACATCCTCTGTAAAATTCTTAGAGTTTACTACTGTAGTATCTCCCTCATTTAGAAAAGTATTCCATATACTAGAATAAAGCTCTAAGTCTTTTTCAAGTTGGGCTTGAGCGTCAATAATCGCTTTCTGTTCAGTAGTAGGGCCACCACAACTAATGAAAAATAGTGAAAAGGCATAAAATATGATATGTTTAAATGTATGATTCATATAAGTAATATTAATTTATCGTAATATAAATTTTGTAGATAAATAATTAAAAAACTTAAAGGGAAAATTTAATTTTAATTTCATCTAAAAGAGAAATTACCTTAGGAAGGAATAATTCTTTTTCATCATTTTCTAAAATGAAATCACAAAATTCAATAACAGAAGAGGGGGAAACTTGATTTTTAATAATTGAAAGGATTTGATCTTCAGTTCTATATGTGTCTCTTTGTAATATTCTTTTTATTCTTATTTTTTTTTGAGCAATAACTAAAATTATCGAATCAAGATCTTTATATGTGCCAGATTCAAATAAAAGAGCCGATTCTTTAAATAATATTTTTTCGTTAGAATGTTTGCCAACCCATGATTTAAAATCTTTAATTACTTCGGGATGAATGATTGAATTAATTTTTTTTAATATTGATTTATTATTAAAAATAATATCTGATAATATTTTCTTATTAATTTTTTCTTTTACTAAAACTTTAGGACCAATTAGCTGTATTAATCTGTTTTTTAAATCATTACTTTCAAACAATAGCTCTTGAGCTCGTATATCAGAGTTATATACTTTATACCCTAAATGATTTAATATATTTGAAACTGTAGATTTTCCTGAGCCAATACCTCCAGTTATACCAATTAATTTTGTATTCATTTATCTAAGATAAAAGAATTAAGTAGAAGACAAATTTATTTAATTCTAAACTAATTAGAAGATGACATTTCAGAGGAGATAGAATTTCTATCAAACTTTATTTTTGTTCCTCTATCTACCTCTAAGGTTACAGTATTTTTTTCAATAAGTACGATTTTACCATGCATTCCACCAGCGGTTACTACATTATCACCTTTTTTCAAATTAGTGATGAACTCTGTCTGCCTCTTTCTTCTTTTCTGCTCTGGCCTTAAAATAAAGAAGTACGCTACAATAACTATCGCTATTGGAAAAAATAACTGAGCCAATCCAGAACCAAGAGATTGTAATAAAATCATAAATTATTATGATCTAGGATTAACCTGAGCTCTAATTAAAAGCTTTTTAACTTTAGATTCGGTATTTGCAGTTATAGTTACAACTTTATTTTGCATACCTGGCTTATTACTTGAGTCAAATTGAACTTTTATTTCTCCAGATCCTCCTACTGGAATTGGTTCTTTTGGCCACTGAGGGACTGTACATCCACATGCAGCAGTAGCTTTAGAAATTATTAACGGTGCTTCACCAGTATTTGTAAATTTAAAAATATGACTAACTACGTCACCATCTCTTATATCTCCAAAATTATGTTCTTCTTGTTGGAAAGTAAACTTTGGATAAGCCCCTGCAGGAACTACACTTGACACACTACCTCCTCCTCTTCTCATTGAAGCAATTTCTGTTTCTAGTTTAGCAACTCTTAACTCAAGATCACTTACTTGTGAACCACATGAAAATAGAAGCGAAACAAATAAAATGGATATTAAATTTTTCATAATTGATATTTAATTTTCTTTAATTTTTGATAATATACCGTCTACATCTTTTAAAAGTTTTTCGGCTTTATTTTTAGCTTGACTTACAACTTTTTTGCTGTTAGCTTTAGCTTCAGAATCTATTGAATCTTTATCATCAATAAACTCATCAAGTAGATCTTCTAATTTTCTTTTGTACTTATTTAATCTGAAGGTGAGTTTATCTCTTGTATTGTTGCCCTTGTCTGGCGCGAAAAGAACACCAAGAACACCACCAATTAAAAGACCAACGATTAAACCGATAAGTGAATTTATAGAATTTTTACTCATAACTTTTTATTTATTATCAATTAAACCTTTTCCTGATTTAATTATTTTATTTTCTTTAAGCAAATCTAATGAAATTACATCTAAAAGACCATTAATAAATTTCCCGCTTTTTGGTGAACTATAAATCTTTGCGATATCTATACACTCATTAATAGTAACTTTAATTGGAATATTTTTAAAAAATATCATTTCACCAATTCCCATTCTTAGAATTGTTTTATCCATAACTGAAATTCTATCTAGCTCCCAATTCTGAGCAAATTTTGATAAATAGTTATCATATGTTTCAGTATTTTCAATAACAAAATCAAACAAAGAGCTGGCAAATTTAATATCTTCATTTATATCTTCAGATAAACTTGCGAGAGCAAATGTATCAAAATTTGATGAATTTAAAGTCTTTAATGTTTTTTTCATCATTGACTTTATTACAATTTGATCCTCATTCCAATAAATATTTCTTTCTTCAAAAAATTGAATTACATCATCTTTTTTAAGTAAAAACTTCATAAGAAGATGAGTGTAGAAGGAGAGTTCATCTTCAAGATCTATTTTTCTTAATTCCATATAATCATTATAAAAATCTTCCTTAAGTAGTAAATAATACCAACTTCTTATCTTCTCATTATTTACATCTAAATCAATTTTATGTTTTATCATACCATCAATTATCTCTGGTCTGTTTTCTAAAAAGTTTACAATACTATTGCTAGAAAAAAGAAATCTAGAAGAACTCTTTTTGATAAGTTCTTTTTTTGAAATCTCCTTTTTTTCAAGATTAATATTTTTGAGTAGAATCGATATAACTATAACTTCAATAAAAGATTTTTCAATATTTTGAATAGACTGATCTAATTCTTTTGAAGTTTGAAATTGAAGTTTTTTGATATCAACATTAAAAGATTTTTGCTGATAGTAAGAAAACAATAGTTGTAAAACTTTGACCCTTAAGGTTCTTCTGTTTATCATAAACTTCAAATTCAAGAACGAAAGGCAAATTTAGTTACTTTTTTGAATTTTCCTTAATTCTTTTTTTTGCTAATTCAATAGCAGATGCAGCTGTTGAAATATTATTATCTCTCGCATAGTTAATGACAGAACTAACCTTATCATATATAAGACCTGTCATATCCATAACTTTTTTTGAATCAATCTCATTAATTTGCTCGTGATATACACTTATAATACCTCCAGCATTTATTAGAAAATCAGGTATATATAAAATATTTTTTTTATTTAATTCTAAAGGTATCTCATCATCATCTGCTAACTGATTATTTGCTGCACCAGCTATAATATCACACTTAATTTCTTTTATAGAAGAAGAATTTATTGTTCCACCTAGTGCACAAGGAGAAATAACATCATAATAATTATCATATATTTCGTTTGTTTCTATATAGGATACTTTTCTGTCTTTAATCTTATCAAAATTTTTCTTATTAATATCAGTCACATAAATATTTGCATTCTCTTCTAGAAGGTAGTTAATAAGTTTAGAGCCAACATTTCCGACTCCTTGTATAAGGACTTTTTTCCCTGAGAGAGTATCACTTCCAGTTACATGCTTAACAGCAGATTTCATTCCTACATAGACACCATAAGCAGTAGGTAATGAGGAATCTCCTAATCCACCATTTTCTTTAGGTAATCCAACAACAAAGTTACTTTTTTCTTTAATCCAAACTAAGTCCTGGGTGGACATATTAACGTCCTGAGCTGTCCAATATTTTCCATTTAAATCATTTATGAAATCACCATATCTTTTAATGAATTTCTCTGATTTTAAATTTATATCCCCAATAATTACAGCCTTACCCCCTCCTGCATTTAATCCAGCTAGAGATGACTTATAGCTCATTGCTTTAGATAGATTAATAACATCTTTAAGTGCAGCTTCATCATTTTCATAATTCCACATTCTAGTCCCACCTATTGCTGGTCCAAGAGTTGTATCATGAATTCCTATGATTGCTTTGAGCCCTAGAGAATCATCGTTACAGAAAACTAGTTGCTCATGATTATCTTTTTTAATCTTTTCAAAAAGAGAATTGTTGTGTCCTTTGATCATAAAGTAGATATTAAATTATAGTTTTACGATAAATTAATCCTTAAAATTATATAATAATTTGAAAGACCTATATTATTTAAATAAATACCTTTTCAAGTATAAATTTTATTATGTAATAGGTGCTGTCTTTATTTTAATATCCACTGCTTTTGCTATAATTCCGGCTACATTAATCAGAGAAACATTTAATTTATTAGAGGAAGGTTTCAAAGAATATTCATCTGGAAATCAACTCATAAAAGAGGAAATAACAGAAGACATATTATTCTTCTCTTTAGCTATTGTATTGGCAGCAGTCATTCGAGGATTTTTTATGTATATGATGAGGCAGACAATAATTGTAGCATCAAGACATATTGAGTATGATCTAAAGAATGAGCTATATCATCATTATCAATCATTACCTCAAGATTTTTATAAAAAAAATAATACTGGTGATTTGATGAATAGAATTTCTGAGGATGTAAGTAAAGTAAGGATGTATTTAGGACCCGCTTTAATGTATGGAATGAATGTTACAATATTAATGTTGATGGTTATTCCATTCATGTTTTATATTAACTTTAATTTAGCTTTTTACAGCCTTCTCCCACTTCCTTTTTTAGTTGTGAGTATATATTTTGTCCAAAATATAATTAATAAAAGATCTGAAGAAATTCAAAAATCTCTTTCAGATCTATCAACATATGTACAAGAAAGTTTTTCAGGAATTAAACTTATAAAATCTTTCGTTCGTGAGATAAATTTTTCAAAAGTATTTGATATTAAGAGCCAAGAGTATAAAGATAAATCAGTCAAACTTCAATATGTTCTAGCTTTATTTTTTCCAGTAATTATGGGATTAATAGGTCTCAGTATTATCATTACTGTTTATGTAGGTGCATTAGAAATTTTTAATGGAAATTTATCTGTTGGGAACATAGCTGAGTTTTTGATCTATGTCTATTTACTTACTTGGCCCGTAACATCTCTTGGTTGGATAACAAGTATTATTCAAAGAGCTTCTGCATCTCAAAAAAGAATCAATGAGTTTCTTAATGAAAAAAATAATATCATCTCAGTAAAAAACAAAAAAGTTGATCTAAAAGGAAGTTTAGAATTTATAAATGTTTGTTATAAGTATAAAGACACTAATATCTCTGGTATGGAAGATATATCTTTTAAAATTGATCCCGGAGATTCCCTAGGAATAATTGGACGTACTGGGTCAGGTAAAAGTACTATTGCAAATAGTATTCTTAGACTCTTTGATATTGATAAAGGGAATATACTATTTGATAACATTAATATTAAAGATCTAAATATTTCAAACTTTAGAAGACAAATTGGATATGTTCCTCAAGATGTATTCTTATTTTCAGATTCTATATTAAATAATATTCTTTTTGGCTCTGAAAAAAAAGATTTTAGACTTGTTGAAAATGCTGCCAAAAATTCAGATTTAATAAGAAATATTAACTCATTTCCCGAAAAATATGATACTAAAGTTGGAGAGAGAGGGATCACTCTTTCTGGTGGACAAAAACAAAGGGTTTCAATAGCGAGAGCCATAATTAAAGAACCTAAACTATTAATTCTTGATGATTGTTTATCAGCTGTAGATACTGCTACTGAAAATAAAATTTTGGAAAATTTAAAAAAAATAATGATTGATAAAACATCAATTATTATATCTCATAGAATATCATCAGTAAAACTAGCAAAGCAAATTATAGTAATAGATAACGGTAGAATTATAGAAAAAGGAAATCATGACAATTTACTGAAAAAGAAAGGAGAGTATTTTGAATTGTATAATCAGCAATTAGAGAAAGAGAGTTCTATGAAATAATATTTTTATTTTGCATCTGATAAAGCTTAGTATAAAATCTGCCCTTTTTTAACAATTCATTATGATTACCAATCTCTTTTATTTCCCCATTGTCCATCACAATTATCTTATCAACTTTTTTAATAGTTGAAAGTCTATGAGCAACTACAATAGATGTTCTATTTTTTAAAATTTCTGAAATAGCTTTTTGAATCATGGCTTCTAACTCTGAATCAACAGATGATGTAGCTTCATCTAATAAAATTATTTTAGGATCATATAACATAATTCTTATACAAGAAATTAGTTGTCTTTGTCCTACTGAAAGAGAGATTCCTCTTTCTTTTACATCAAAAAACAATTTGTTAGGGAGCTTATTTATAAATTTTTCTGCACCTACTTTTTTTACTGCTTCCCAAACTTCATCTTCCTCAATGGAATCATTAAACAGAGTTATATTATTTAATATAGAATCTGAAAATAAGAATACATCTTGAGAAACTAAACCTAAATTATTTCTAAGCAATGAGGTATTATAATCAGAAATATCTTTATCATCAACTAATATTTTTCCTTTATTAAAATCATAGAATCGATTTATTAAATTTATTATTGAAGTTTTCCCTGAACCTGTAGCGCCTACAAACCCTACAGATTCCCCAGATTTTATTTTGAATGAAATATTTTTTAAAACAAAATCATTGTCATTATATGCAAGCCATACATTTTTAAATTCAATAGTTCCATTAATATTTCCATTATGTATTTTTTCATTAGACTTTATATTTTCTTTTCTATCTAATAAATCAAAGATTCTCTTTGAGCTGACTACACCCATCTGTAAACTATTAAATCTATCAGCAATAGATCTAATGGGTCTAAAAAATAGTTGAAGATACATTATAAATGCTATTAAAATTCCAAGTGTTACATCCTCTGAAAATAATTGACTAGACCCATACCAAATAAGCAACCCTAATCCTACAGAGGTAAAAAGCTCCATAACTGGAAAGTAAATCGAATAATATAGGACAGCTTTTAAATTTTCATTTAGATGAGTTTTATTAATTTCTTCAAATTTTTTATAATCTTTCTCTTCATTACCAAAAATTTGAATAATGTTCATCCCTACAATATGTTCCTGTACATAGCTATTAAGATTAGCTACAGCTGTTCTAACATTATTAAAAGAAACTTTTACTTTTTCTTTAAACACATAAGTAGTTAATAATAAAAAGGGTAATGTTGCTAAGCTTATTAAGGTTAATTTCCAGTTTAAATAAAACATTAAAAAAACAATTCCAAGGAGTTGCAATAAATCTCCTATTATTGCTGCAATCCCTTGCCCAAAAATATCTGCTATAGTTTCAATGTCTGAAACATTTCTTGTAACAATTCTCCCAATTGGAGTTTTATCAAAAAACTGAAGTTTAAAATTTTGAATATGAGAAAACAACTTAACTCTAATGTCTTTAATAATATTCTGTCCAAGCCATCCTGATAAGTATGTATGAAAATACATAACAACTGCATTAATAATCAATAAGAAAAATAATAGTATCAACATACTCTGTAATCCTTTTGTGTCATTTAATGCAACATAATCATCAATAATAATTTGAGTAATATATGGTCTAATAGGTTGAAGAATTGATAGACTTAAGGTTAGAAAGATTAAAACATAAAATATGATCATATAAGGTTTACAAAACCCTAAAAGTCTTTTTAAAATTGAAAAATCAAATATATTCCCACTAATATTATTACTCATTATAAATAGTTTTACTGTAAGTTACATTAGATAAATATAAAGCATAAGCGGGAGCTGATGGTCCAGCTAATTTTCTGTTTTTACCAACTAAAATATTTTCAAAATCTTTTATGTCTAATTTCCCTTCATTTAGTTGAAGAAGGGTCCCTACTATCGTTCTTACCATCCCTCGAAGAAATCTGTTAGATGATATTATAAATCTATAATTTTTACCTTCTGAAACTAATTCTGCTTTGAAGATTTGACAATTAAAATTCTTTACATCTGTTTTTACTTTAGAAAAAGACTTGAAATCATTATGTAATAATAGAATATTACATGCCTCATTTATAAGTTTTATATTGATTGTTCTAGGATAGTACAGAGATCTTTTACTTAGAAATGGTGATTTTATAGAATTAATTTTATAAATATATTCTCTTTCTAAGGCATCATACCTTGCACTAATATTATTCTTAACCTCATGTAATGAATTAATTGATATATCATTATCAAGTAATGAGTTAACTCGATACAAAAAAGAACTATCTATCTTTTCATCAAAATCAAAATGTGCTACTTGAGATAAAGCATGAACCCCAGTATCTGTCCTCCCGCTACCAGTTGTTTTAATTTCTGATTTTAAAATTAATGAAATTGCTTTATCAACTTCATTTTGAACAGTTCTAGCATTTTCTTGAATTTGCCATCCATGATAATTTGTGCCCAAATAAGATATCTCAATAAAAAACCTCACTTTTTTAAATCATTTTTTTTTTCTTTGTACAAAATAAAGTCATGATACAGAGAATCCAAACAATATTCTTGATCTTATATATTAGTTCACTAATTTCTTCATTTTTTTTCCCAGTATGGCAAAAGATTTCTTTTGAAGAAGAAAGTAATAGAGTTGAGATAATGGTTACAGGATATATTACATCTGTTTTATTTAATGAAGGAGAAAAAGCTATAATTTATGAAAACTTTATAATTGGAGGAATAATTATTATTTCATGTATTATTGCATTATTATCAATATTTAGTTTTAAAAATAGACTCACTCAAATCAAGTTAGGTGCTATTAATTCTTTTATAAATTCTATGCTTATAATCTATTTTTTATATCAAGTTTTTTATAATGAGCTCTACATTCAAGTCAATGATAAAATCAATTTTCTTATTTCATTTTATTTAATATTTTTGGCCTTATTTTTCAATTTCCTAGCAAATAGGTTTATTAGAAAAGATGAATTGTTAGTTAGAGAATCAGATAGAATAAGATGAAAGAAAAAGGTAATATTTCAATAAATACTGAGAATATATTTCCAATTATTAAGAAATTTTTATACTCAGACCACGATATTTTTTTAAGAGAGTTAGTTTCTAATGCAGTCGATGCAACTCAAAAAATTAAGAGTCTTTCTCAAATGGGAGAATTAAAAGAGGAGTTGGGTGAGCTGTCCATTGAAATTATTTTAGATAAAAAGAAGAAAACAATATCCATTCTTGACAAAGGAATTGGAATGTCTGCAGAAGAAATCAAAAAATATATTAATCAAATTGCTTTCTCTGGAGCTACAGAGTTTATTGAGAAATACAAAGACAAAAATGATGCTCAACAAATAATTGGACATTTTGGGTTAGGGTTTTATTCTGCATTTATGGTTTCATCCTATGTAGAAATTAATTCCAAATCTTATA
>JAYPDR010000069.1:0-2309 GCA_038125345.1 Marinoscillum sp.
TAGTAATATGGTCTCTAGCAATATTCGGGATAATTCAAAAATTATTTTATTTTAAATCTTTTAGCCGGTTCAGTCTATTTGTCTATCTCTTAATGGGATGGATGATTATTATTGATTTTAATGCAGTATTGGATTCTTTTTCAGACTATTCTTTAGTAATGATGATTTCTGGGGGGGTGTCATATACTATTGGTGCAGTTTTTTATTCATTAGAAAATTTAAAATATAATCACTCGATATGGCATGTCTTAGTTTTGATAGGTGCTTTCTTTCATTTTTTATTAATGAATTCAATAATTTAGTTTCTTCTAACAAAAAAAATCCTGTTATAATTTGCTTCAAATTTTCTATTCATTAATTCATTATAAACCTCTCTTGACTCTAAAATTAATGTGTCACCTTCTATTAAAACCGAATTTTCAATTG
The DNA here is from genome assembly GCA_038125345.1 of Marinoscillum sp. GTDB lineage: Bacteria > Bacteroidota > Bacteroidia > Cytophagales > MED-G16 > MED-G16. The sequence goes on from JAYPDR010000069.1 coordinate 427, forward strand.
TATTATTATACTTATGAAATATTTTCATTTTGTCCCCATCTAGCTTAAAATCATAAAATTTTCTTTCACCATTTTTAAATGTCATTTCGATGTAATTCCATTCATTTATATACATTTTTTTATCTCCAAAAAAATTGCAATGACTCACCTGAAATCCTAAAGCGTCATTTTCTAAACAAACTCTTTCCCAATTACCAACTAAACTTTCTATAGCTATCTCTTCACTTTTTATTAGATTCCCAAGAAATAGAAGAAATATTAAAATGATCACTGAATAATTTTTCTTTTATAATTATCTATTCTTATAAAGTTAATAGAATTATTAGATTCAATTTTATCAAAATCAGCATAGTTTATTTTTGCAAGTGCTGAAACTAACCCTCTACTTTTTTTCTTTTCATCATGAGTATTTATAGTATTACTTGGTTTTATCTGTTTATATAATTTATAAACATTTTCCATTCCAGGATTAACTTTTCCACCCATTATTTTTGGAATTTTAAATTCTGTAAAAGTAGATATTAATAATTTTATAGAGTAGTTATTAATAAGCCTAAGTTGTTTATTATTTAACTCAAAGCCATGTGGAGCATAAAAAATTGCCTCATTTTTTTGATTAATTATCAGTATAGCATAATAAATAGGGTCAATAAGTCTATCTGGCTTTAAAGATATAAAACTTAGTTCTTTAAATTTTTTTTTGATGTTCTCCTCTAATAGAATTATTTCTCTTTGAGGAAAATGTTTTACAAGCTTTTTATAAGCTTTTTTTGTTGCCAGAATGGGTTTACTAGGAGATATTTTCTTTAAAGTTTCAATATGGCAATGATCCTCATAATTTTGAGATATTAATAAAAATTGAAAATCTGGCAAATCCTCTATTTTAACTGGATCTTCAATATGCCACTGTTGATTCAACCATTTAAATCCATCTATTTCAGATCCTACTAACCAAGGATCTATAATAAATTGATCTTTGGAAAAAAATATATGCCATGATGAATCAAGATTAAGTCTTTTTACAGATAACATTTTTTAAATTAATTATTAAGTTTATATAATGACCATTAAAGTAAATATTTTAAAATTTTTTCTTTTACTAATATCCCCATTTTTTTCTTACTCAAATAATATTAAACTAGGACTCTTCTCATCCGTAAACTTCTCAACAATTTCAGCGACAAACTCAAACGATCAGTTTAATAATGGTAAAGGATTTCTTCCTGGATATGACTTTGGTTTGAGTTTTGAGAACGAATTTGATTCAGATTATTCATTAGTTTATTCTATAGGTTACACAACAAGAGGTTATTCTACTGATCAATTAGGAATAAGAATAAAATCCTTTTCTAAATATCTTGAGATTCCTGTTAAAATACACTATAAATTGATAAATGGATTTGCTTTTCAAGCTGGTCCATATTTTGGGATAGCTCTTAAAGAATTTATTACTAATAATATTTCAAAATCAAAGTCTTATGGCAAAATTGGGAATAATATTTATAGAGAACCTCCAGATACTCTAAAGCGATTAGATCTTGGAGTACAAACTGCGTTATTATATAATCTTAATAAGTTTGATTTAGGATTCGTTCTTACTCTAGGTATATTAAATACTAGGCCAGGAGGAGGTATTGGAAGTTCAGTTAGAAACTTATCAACTCAAATTAGATTAATTTATAATTTTTGGAAAATAGAAAAGGATGAAAAAACTTTATAGAGATAGTAATAATGGAATTATTGGAGGGGTTTGTAGAGGATTAGGTATATACTTTAATATTGATCCAGTAATTTTTAGATTATTATTCTTTTTGTTATTTCTTGTTTTTGGAGGAGGGATATTATTATATCTAATTTCTTGGATAATTATTCCAAATAAAATT
>JAYPDR010000069.1:2409-9363 GCA_038125345.1 Marinoscillum sp.
TATTATTGTCATTTGTAAATTCTAAATAGTTATCAACTATTTTAAAAGTCATTCTTGACGTTTTCTCTTCCTCAATTTGAAGAAGATTCCCATCAACTTTAAAATCTAAATACTTAATTGAATTATTATCAATAGATTTCCAAATTCCAATTATTTTATCGGTAGATAGTATAGTTAAGATTATATAATTTATTAATAAGAATTTCATTTTTTATTAGAATTAAGTTTAAAGTTATTAAAAAAATCATTTATCAAATTTTCTTTATCTTTATGTATTCAATTTCACCAAACTATTAATAGTTTGTTTGGGAAATGATTTTTTTGTTTAATATAAATTTTAAAAATTATGAGTAAGCATACAAATAAAGTGCATGGTAAATTGAATTTCTTAATGATTGCTGTTGTCGTTGTAATCGGCGCAGTATCATACTTACTAATACAATCTGGAACTATAGACCCATCAATGGGAACAAGTTCAGGAATTAAAGGTGTCCAAAAAGCAGAAAAGTATGTCAGTAAGAATGATGTAGAAGTTGAATTAGAGGGGGAAGAAATTCAAGAACTTTTGAACAATCCAGATTTTCAGAATATGATTTCATCTGGTGAATTTTCAAAATTAGCTTCTGACCCAGATTTTGTTAAAGTGTTAGATAACAAAGATGGTATAGGTACATTATCTGATATTTTCAGAAGTTTAGAATTTGTTAATGGTGGTTTAGATAAAGGGAATAGAGATGGAAATCCTACTCAGTCAAGAGGTGACATGAGTGGAACTAGAGGAACTATTTCAAATTCAAATGGATCACTTAATGGTTCAAGTTCTACTGGTGACAATGTTGTTGGTCAGAGAGGTAATCCTGCTAATAATGACTCAGGAATTAATGGTATGGGAAGTGCCGTTTTATTAGGTGCAGTAAATCCTGTGTTAAATAAGGTTTCTGATTTCCAAAAGTTTATGAAAGGAGCAGAATTCCAAAAATTTATGAAAAGTGACCAATTTCAAAAGTTTATGAAAAGTGGTGCTGACTTCCAAAAATTTCAGAAAGATGCAGAATTTCAGAAGTTTATGAAAGGAGCAGAATTTCAGAAGTTTATGAAAGGAGCAGAATTTCAGAAATTTATGAAGGATGCAACTCTTCAGAAGTTTATGAAAGGAGCAGATCTTCAGAAGTTTATGAAAGGAGCTGACTTTGAAAAATTCATGAAAGGAGCAGAATTTCAGAAATTTATGAAAAATGAAGATTTTGCTAAATTTATGATGAGAGGTGATTTTCAAAAATTCATGAAAAGTTCAGCTTATGCTAAATTTGCTAAAGGACAAACTTTTGAGAAATTTATGAAAGGAGCTGATTTTCAAAAATTCATGAAAGGAGCTGAATTTCAAAAGAATACTATGTAATAATTTCTTTTGTTAGATATGAAAAGGAGAAAATATTCATTTTCTCCTTTTTTTTTGAATAAAAACACCATATATTCTAAATATGAAAAAAATTATAAACCTTCTATTAATCTTATTTTTAATTCATTTTAATCTTTTTTCACAGCTCAATAAAATTGAAACGGAAGATTTTAACGTAGTGAGTTTTGGCATTGGAACAAACTATGTTCTTGGTCACTCAATTAGGTGTGCACATAATGCATTGAATTTTCATAGAAAATTATTTGACTATGAGCCAAGAGAAAAAATATCAGTTTTTATTCAAGACTTTGGAGATTTTGGAAATGGGGGTGCAACATCGATCCCTGTCAATTTTGTCTCAACATGTATATCTCCAATGAATTATGCTTTTGAATCAAGTGTTGCTGGCGAAAGAGTATTTGCTATAATGAATCACGAATTAGTTCATATAACAGCTCTAGATAATGCTTCTAGTTCTGATATTTTCTATCAGAAATTTTTTGGAGGTAAGGTAGCGAATACCAATGATCACCCTATTTCAATGTTTTATAGTTATCTAACTAGTCCAAGATACTACTCTCCTAGGTGGCTACACGAGGGTATAGCGGTTTTTGTTGAAACATGGATGGCTGGAGGAGTAGGTAACGCCTTAGGAAACTATGATGAGATGTTTTTTAGAACAAGAGTTCACGAAAATTCTAGAATTTATTCTGCACAAGGACTGGAATCTGAGGGAACTACTGCTGATTTTATGTCAAAAGCTAACTCTTATTATTATGGGACTAGATTTATGAGTTATTTAGCGCATGAGCATAGTCCAGAAAAGTTAATTGAGTGGATAAAAAGAAAAGATGGGAGTAAAAGAGGTTTTGCTGCAAACTTCAGACATGTATTTGGTGAAAATATTTCAGACTCATGGAGTAATTGGATAAATTTCGAGAAAAAATTCCAATTAGAGAATATTAAAAATCTTAACCAAAATGAAATCACAGTGGACACAAAAATCTCTGATAAAATTTTGGGAGGAGTTTCTCATGCATATTATGATAAGAAGAGAAATAAAATTTATGTAGCGGTTAATTTTCCTGGAAAGGTACCGCATCTTGCTTCGCTTGATATTAATTCTGGAAAAATTAAGAAATTAAAAGATATCAAAGGCCCCGCTCTTTTTAATGTTACTTCATTAGCTTATGATGAAAAAAATGATATATTGTTTTATACCACAGATAATAGTGCTAATAGAGATTTATATTCTTATGATTTAAAAAATGGTCAGAATACTCTTTTACAAAAAAATTTAAGGTCAGGTGATTTAGCTTATAATAATAAAGATCAGTCATTATGGGCTGTAATGCATATGAATGGAATTAATACTGTAATTAGAATTCCAAAGTTTAACTCAAAAACCCCTAATCAGTATTATTCGGTTTGGGAGCAAAAGTATACTCTACCTTATGGACATGATATTTTTGATTTAGATATTTCTCCTGATGGAGAAAAACTTAGTGCAGCAGTTGCTGACTATTTTGGAAACCAATATCTAAATATTTATAATATAAACTCTTTAGATAATCAGGATAAAGATAATATTCAATTTGATGAGGTTTTTAATTTTGAAGTTTCCTCTCCACAAACATTTAAGTTTACTGAGGATGGAAAATACCTTATAGGATCCTCTTTTTATTCTGGCGTAAGTAATATTTTTAGAGTAGATGTGAATTCATTAGACATTGAAGTAATGTCAAATGCTCTAACTGGTTATTTTAGACCTATCCAAATTGATTCAGAGAGAATGTTTTGCTTTAGATACACAAGTGATGGTTTTGCTCCAGTTTTTATCGCTAATACTCCTGTTGAAGCTGTTTCTTCCATCGAATTTCTTGGAAATATGACAATTCAAAAACATCCAGTTTTAGAGGAATGGAAAACACAAATACCTACAGCGAGCTCTTTTGCAAATAATGAAATCAGCATGACTGAAGGTTATTATAAATCTGGAAAGCAAATGACTTTGAATTATGCTTATCCAATAGTAGTAGGATATAAAAACAATGTAGGTGTAGGATACAAATTCAATTTTAAGGATCCATTTGCATTTAGAGAACTTGATTTCTCTATTTCATATACTCCAAATGACTGGACAAATGGACTTGTTGAGAATGAATCTGAGCTTAGTAAAGAAGAGCAGCTACATTCTTCACTTAGATTTTCTGCTGTTAGATCATCAGGATTTTTATCCGGTAATTATGATTTGCATGCTTCTTACAATAAAGCTAATTTTTATGATTTGTTTGGACCTACACAAAGGTCTCGAAAGGGGTTAAATTTTGGATTGGACTATTCAAATTCTATAGTATATGATCCTCCTTCAATATTAGATGTTAATCTTGGTTTCTCTGGATATTATGGATTAGATCAGTCGCCTGAATTTCAGCAAATTAGTTTTACTGAAGATGAGTTTAATACAAATCTATTTTATGATATAAGGGGTTCATTATCATTTTCTCATGTAAAACGATCAGTAGGTGCAGTTGATGGAGAGAAAGGGGTTATTTCTTCTCTGGCGTTATCTTCTTCAATTTCTGAAGGTAATTTTTACCCTAAAGCGTATGGGAATTTTGATTTTGGAATTCAGCTTCCTATAAAACATACTTCATTATGGGTAAGAAATTCATTTGGAAACTCTTTTAGCGAAAAAATAAATCCATTTACAAGGTTTGGTTTTGCTTCTTTTGGTAATAATTATATTGATAATGGATCCTCTAAAATGTATAGGAGCCCATTTTCTTTTCCAGGTATAAGTTATGATTCAGATCGACTACTTTTAGCCAAAAGTTTCTATAAAATAATGACTGAATTAGTATTACCTCCTCTAAGATTTAGAAAATTTGGATTTTTTAATTTTTTTGTGACCCATATTTCTCCTTCTATTTTTGCTAGTAGATTATCATCAAATGATATAATATCAACACTTCCTAATTCTCCTCAAATCAAAGAAAATTTTTCAAATATTGGTATTCAGTTTGACACAAAGCTTGTCATGTTTTCTCACTTATCATCTGTACTTTCAGTTGGATGGGCTAGAGCATTTGATAATAATACTAATAATAAATCGTATGATGAGTGGATGATATCTCTTAAGTTTTAATGAATATGAAAAAACTATTACTTTCTAGCTTTTATGGGTCTTTATTGATGACCCTGTTATATCTTGTTTTATTATATCCGTTAATTCTAATAAATAAGTTTGAGTGGTATGATCTTCTATTAGTTGCTTTATCAATTTCTCCAGGGATATTAATTATGATGTTTATTTATAATCTTGATGAGGAAGATAAGGAACCATTATGGTTATTAGCTATATGTTTCATATTGGGAGCTATTAACCTTCATATTGATGTAGATCTTTTAGAGTATCTTTTTAGTTTTATTAATATGGAAAATAGAATGCTTCAAGTTGGAGGGGAGGCTTTAACAGTTGCGATAACTGAGGAAGTACTAAAGTTTATAGTTGTAATTTTAATTGTCTATCCAAATAAAGAATTTAATGAACCATTTGATGGAATAGTGTACTCTATCTTTGTTGGAATGGGGTTTGCTACAGCTGAAAACTTGACGTTTGTTCTACAGGGAAATACTTCAGTAGCTGTTTTTCGTATGTTATCTGCTATTCCTGCTCACTTTGTATTTGGAGTAGTTATGGGTTATTATCTTGGAATTGCTAAATCAAGGAAAAGAAAAGAGTTTTTTTACATTTCAATTTCATTATTTGCGCCTATAATTTTACATGCATTCTATGACTATTTTCTTTACCTAGATTTTCTTCCTGGGTTATGGATAGGTGGAATTTTAACTTTAGTTTTAGCATTGTTTTTTGCAAAAAGTGCAATTATTGAACATTTAGGTTCTAAACCTAATAGCTAATATTATTTATTTACAATTGTTTTATGAGGAATATTTTAAATTTCAAAAGTCTTTTAAATTTTCAAAATTTAACTTTCTTTGGTTTAATAGTTTTGGCATATCAAAATTATGAGACTAGAAATAAGTTAAATGAGATAAGTTCAACAGTCGAGTATGCTCTATTTGAGTTGGATGAGATAAAGAAAGAAGCTACTGAGGCAAATAAATATGCTAAGTCAGCAAATACAATGGCTTTTTCTATTTTTTCTGAGATTGAAAATGCAAAAAAATAGATATATATCTTTAATATTTTTTTGTCTTTTTCCGATTTTAGCTAAAAGTCAAAAAATATTTTCAACTAATTATTCCAGTGATTCTGATCTAAAAGTATTTGTTGTTAATTATGAATCCTTATCAGATTTAAAAGTATTCAAAGTTGATTATGAATCTCAATCTAAGGGAAATGAGGGGTTATGGTATTTTGTGAAGTATAGATCTCAATCTGATAAGAAAGTTTACTTTGTTGATTACGAATCTCAAAGTGACTTGAAAATTTATTTTGTTAAATATAAGTCAAGTGCTGGATGGAGAAATCCATCAAAAAAGCATTTATTATATTAAATTTCCAAAGTTAGAGTAATAAAGAAATTTCTTGGCAAACCAGGATAGAAATACCTTGGCTCAGAATTACCAAATCCTACTGCATTAATAACTATACCCGATGCATATTTTTTATTAAATAGATTATTTATACCAGTAGTTAAATAGATATCTATAGAATTCAAGTTAAATGTTTTAGAAACCTTAAAATTAAATATTGAGTAAGGGTTTGAAAAAAGATCATTAGAATCATTTATAGGAATTTTTCCAACACTATATAATGATAGCTGAGAAATTATTTTTTTATAATTAAAATCTATTTTAGAGTATAAAGTTTGAGATGGTACTCCTGTTAATTTATTAGAAGAGTAATCATTATCTTGATGATTAAATTTTTTAAATCTGTACCAATACTTTGAGAAATTATTTGATATAATTAATGAACTAAAATTTTTCTTATAGACAATATAGTTTAATTTAATTTCAATTCCAGGATGTGTAGTTTCTCCTGCATTAATTCCAACAAAAGTGTCATATGAAGTTCTTTGTGCTACTAGTAAATTTTTAATATTCATGAAGTAAAGATTCAAATTATATGAAATTTTATTTTTTAAGGAGGACCCAATTAATCCAATTTCATAATTCCAACCAGTTTCTGGCTTAATATTTGGATTAACAAATCCATTTTCATCGAGAGTTTCATCAATGCTAGGAGAGGAAAACCCATGACTTATATTAATAAATAATGAGTTTTTTTTTAACTGATAATTATAAGAAAGTCTTGGAGAGATTATGCCCTTGAATTTATAATTTAATTCATTAATTTCTCTTTTATCACAACAAACCCAGTTATATGAAATATTATTTATTCCTAATCCCAGAGAAATATTTGACTTTTCATAAAAATAATTATCATATTGAACAAAAAAATTAGTGTTATTTCTATCTTGAATTTGATGAGTTAAAAGAATCTTATTTACAAAATAATTATCCCATGTATCAAAATGATATTTTTCATAAGAAATTTCAAATCCATAACTAATTATTTGTTC
>JAYPDR010000070.1:0-1378 GCA_038125345.1 Marinoscillum sp.
CAGTTATAACTCTTCCTCTTCGACCATTATCAAATAATGCATCAACAGACTCTTGAAGCATTCTTTTTTCATTTCTTACAATGATATCAGGAGCTTTAAGATCCATTAATCTTTTTAAACGATTATTTCTATTAATTACTCTTCTGTATAAATCATTCAAATCAGAGGTAGCAAATCTACCTCCATCAAGTGGCACGAGAGGCCTTAACTCTGGTGGAATGACAGGAATCATTTTAACAATCATCCACTCAGGTTTATTATCAATATTTTCTCTAGAATCTCTAAATGATTCTATAACTCTCAATCTTTTAAGAGCTTCCGCTTTCCTTTGTTGAGAAGTTTCATGAGCAGCCTTATTTCTAAGATCAACTGAAAGAGAGTCTAGATCTATTTTAGATAATAACTCACCAATGGCTTCTGCACCCATTTTAGCAATAAACTTATTAGGGTCATCATTTGGTAATAAGTAATTATCTTTTGGTAAAGAATCTGTTATATTTATATACTCTTCTTCAGTCAATAAATCCATAACCTGACAACCATCAACTTCTTTTACTCCAGGATTAATTACAACATATCTTTCGTAATAAACAATTTGATTAAGTTTTTTTGCAGGAATACCTAACATATAACCAATTTTATTAGGTAATGTTCTAAAATACCAAATATGAGCAACGGGAACAACTAGTTCTATATGACCCATTCTTTCTCTTCTAACTTTTTTCTCAGTAACCTCTACACCACATCTATCACATATTATTCCTTTATATCTAATTCTTTTATACTTTCCACAATGACACTCCCAATCTTTGACAGGACCAAAAGTTCTTTCACAAAATAATCCGCCCATTTCTGGTTTAAAGGTCCTATAATTAATTGTTTCAGGAGCCGTAACCTCACCAAAAGAATTTTCAAGAATAGATTCTGGAGAAGCTAAACTTACAATAATTTTAGAGAAGTCACTTGATTTATTAATTTTGTTAGATATCATATGCTTGTATATTAATTTTTATTTCATTGTAATTTCAAGAGCTAAACCTCTAAGTTCATGAATCAAAACATTAAATGATTCAGGAATACCAGGAGTTTGCATATTTTCACCTTTAACAATTGATTCATATGCTTTTGCTCTACCAACTATGTCATCAGATTTTATAGTTAAAATCTCTTGAAGGATGTGTGAAGCACCAAAAGCTTCAAGAGCCCAGACCTCCATTTCACCAAATCTCTGACCACCAAATTGTGCTTTTCCTCCAAGTGGCTGTTGGGTAATAAGGGAGTAAGGCCCAATTGATCTTGAGTGCATCTTATCGTCAACTAAATGACCTAGCTTGAGCATATAAATTACTCCTACAGTAACTGGTTGATCAAACCTCTT
>JAYPDR010000070.1:1478-8783 GCA_038125345.1 Marinoscillum sp.
ATTCTAGCAACTACACCTTTATTTCCATGTCTACCAGCCATTTTATCACCAACCTTTAATTTTCTTTTCTTAGCAACATAAACTTTAGCCATCTGAACAATTCCAGGAGCAAGTTCATCCCCTACCTCTAGAGAAAATTTATCTTTCTTAAAATTAGAAGAAAGTTTATTTCTCTTGATTATATAGTTTTTAACTGCTTTAGAAATTAAATTATTAATTTTTTTATCATCAGTCCAATCTTCAAGAACAACATCTTGTATCAAGCTAGACTCTTCAGCAACACTTAAACTATTCACATCATAATAGATATTTTTCTTAGGGAATAGGTTATCTTCAATTAATTTTCTAGTGAATTTAACGCCAGACTTAATAAGCTGATCTCCATACTTATGACTAACTCCATTCGATTTCTTTTCTTTAAGAAGTTTATCAAACTTTTCAATTAATCTATTTTTAAGATCAGTTAGCTCTTTACTATAATCAGACTTTAGTAGATCAATCTGTTGTTTAGCTAATTTTTTAGATTGCTTATCTTTTTTTTGTCTTGTAAAAAGCTTAGTATCCACAACTACTCCATTTAAAGAAGGAGGAGCTTTCAAAGAAGCATCTTTCACATCACCAGCTTTATCTCCAAAAATTGCTCTCAGTAATCTTTCCTCAGGAGTTGGATCACTCTCACCTTTAGGAGTTATTTTACCAATTAAAATATCACCTTCTTTAACCTTCGCTCCAATTCTAACTAATCCGTTTTCATCAAGGTCCTTAATAGCTTCATCACTGACGTTAGGTATCTCATTTGTAAATTCTTCCTCTCCCCTTTTAGTATCTCGAACCTCTAACTTAAATTCTTCTATATGAAGAGAAGTGAATATATCTTCTTTAACAACTTTTTCAGAGATTACAATAGCATCCTCGAAATTATAACCTTTCCAAGGCATAAATGCTACTTTAAGATTTCTACCTAATGCTAATTCTCCATCTTCAGTAGCAAATCCTTCACATATAACTTGACCTTTTACAACTTTATCTCCAACTTTTACTGTAGGTGTTAGATTAATACAAGTATCTTGATTTGTTCTTCTGAATTTAATTAATTCATAAGTTTTAGAATCCTCATCAAAAGACACAAGTTTTTCATTAGCATCAAGATCATATTTAATTTCAATTTTGTTAGCATCCACATATGACACGGTTCCATTACCTTCTGCAACAATTGTTGATCTAGAATCTTTAGCAACTCTATACTCCATACCTGTACCAACAATAGGAGCCTGAGGTTTCATTAATGGCACAGCTTGTCTCATCATATTTGATCCCATTAATGCTCTATTTGCATCATCATGCTCTAAGAATGGAATCAATGATGCAGCAACAGATACTATCTGATTCGGCGCAACATCCATATACTTTAATTCCTTATCATTTGCAAGTGGAAAATCACCTTCATATCTAGCTTTGACAGTATTTTCAACAAATTCACCTGAAGATTTTAAAGGAACATTTGCCTGGGCAATGAAAGAATTATCTTCATCTTCAGCAGTTAAATAGCTTACTTTTCCAGTTAAATCTACCTTTCCATCTTTGACCTCTCTGTAAGGTGTCTCAATAAATCCCATGTTATTCACCTTGGCGTGAACACATAAAGACGAGATAAGACCAATATTAGGACCTTCAGGTGTTTCAATAGTACAAAGTCTTCCATAATGAGTATAGTGAACGTCTCTAACTTCGAAACCAGCCCTTTCTCTAGAAAGACCACCAGGTCCTAGTGCAGACATTCTTCTTTTATGAGTTATTTCTGCTAGAGGATTAGTTTGATCCATAAACTGAGATAGCTGATTAGTTCCAAAGAAAGAATTAATAACAGAAGTCAGAGTTCTTGCATTAATGAGATCAACAGGCTTAAACTCTTCATTATCTCTTACATTCATTCTTTCTCTTATTGTTCTAGCCATTCTAGCTAACCCAACTCCAAATTGTGAAAACAACTGCTCTCCAACCGTTCTAACTCTCCTATTGCTGAGATGATCGATATCATCTACAACAGTTTTAGCATTGATAAGAGTAATTAAATATTTAACAATAAGAATAATATCTTCATTGGTAAGGACTCTCACATTAAAATCAGTATCAATATTTAATTTTTTATTAATTCTGTAACGACCAACTTCTCCTAAGTCGTACCTTTTATCACTAAAAAATAAATTTTGAATAATATCTCTAGCAGTTTGCTCATCAGGTGCTTCTGTATTTCTTAGTTGCCTGTATATTTCTTCAAGAGCTTCTTTCTCAGAATTAGAAACATCTTTATTTAAAGTATTATAAATGATAGTATATTCAGCAACATTGATGTCTTCCCTATGAATTGTAACATGAGATGTTTCAGATGCAATTATTGTATCAATATCTTCCTCAACAAGTATGTGCTCTCTATCAAAAACGAGCTCGTTTCTATCAATTGAAATTACTTCTCCAGTATCCTCATCAACAAAATCTTCAACCCAAGTTTTAAGAACTCTAGCAGCTAACTTCTTACCTAAAACACCTTTAAGTTTAGCTTTGGTTGCTTCAACTTCTTCTGAAAGATTGAAAATATCAAGAATATCTTTGTCCGATCCATAACCTATTGCTCTTAAAAGTGTTGTAATAGGGAACTTCTTTTTTCTATCAATATAGGCATACATTACATTATTCACATCAGTAGCAAACTCAATCCAAGAACCCCTGAAAGGAATAATTCTAGCAGAATATAGTGGAGTTCCATTAGTATGTTTGCTTTGAGCAAAGAAAACTCCTGGTGAACGATGTAATTGTGAAACAATCACTCTCTCAGCGCCATTAATAACAAAAGAACCTTTATTTGTCATATATGGAATGTTTCCTAAAAATACCTCTTGCTCAATTGTCTCAAAATCATCATTATCTTCATCATTACAGATTAATCTAAGTTTTGCTTTTAGAGGAAGAGAATAGGTTAACCCCCTATCAATACACTCACTAACAGAATATTTTGGAGGATCTACCGTATAATCTATAAATTCTAAAACAAAATTTTCTCTAGAATCCGAAATAGGAAAATTTTCTTTAAAAACTTTAAAAAGACCTTCATTATCCCTCTTCTCAGGAGGAGTTTCTAATTGGAAGAAATCTTTATAAGACTGGAGTTGAACATCTAGAAAGTCTGGATATTCAACAAGGTTTTTAAGTTTAGAAAAATCTATTCTTTTTGATGATATTTTCAATTGATTAAAGTTTATAGGTTAAAAACACTATATATCATTTGATATACAGGAAACAAGCAAAAAATATTAACTTAATTCTACTTCTGCGCCAGCTTCTTCTAGTTGCTTTTTAGCTGATTCAGCCTCATCTTTAGGAACACCTTCTTTAATAGTTTTTGGTGCACCATCAACCATATCTTTTGCGTCTTTTAATCCTAAACCAGTAATTTCTTTCACTAATTTAACAACTGCTAATTTTGATGCACCCGCTGATTTTAAAGTTACATTAAAGCTTGTTTTTTCTTCAGCTGCTGATGCTCCAGCATCTGATGCTCCACCTGCACTCGCTGCAACTACAGTAGCTGCTGCTGCTGGTTCAATTCCGTACTCGTCTTTTAAAATATTTGCTAATTCACTTACGTCTTTCACTGAAAGATTAACAAGCTCTTCAGCTATCTTCTTTATATCTGCCATTTTAATTTAATTTAAAGTTTATACACTATTCTTGTTTATTCTCAAGCGCTTTAATTACACCTGAAATTTTATTTTCAGAACTTTTAAGTAATGAAATAATATTTTTTGCAGGAGATTGAAGTAATAATACTATATCTCCAATAATTTCTTCTTTTCCTTTAAGATTTGATAAAACATCTAAATGATTATCTCCAACGAAAATATCAGATTCTATTGAAGCTGCCTTTAAAGAAGGACGTTCAGAATCTAAAGATTTTCTGAATTCCTTTATTAATTTAGCAGGACCGCTAGGACTTTGACTTGCAAATAATAGTCCGGAAAATCCTTTTAAACTATCTCCATTTATGATTTCTGAGTAATCAATTTCTTGATTTTCCAATGCTTTTTTAATAAAAGAATTTTTGACAACTTTATACTCAACGTCTTTTTTGTAACATTTTTCTCTAAAAGAGTTAACCTGACCAACAGTCATACCAGATGAATCAAGTAAATAAAAAATATTATTTTCTTTGAACTTCTGTGTAAGATCTTTTACTAATTCTATTTTATCTTCTTTTTTCATTTTAGCTAGTTAATATTGAGCTATCAATCTTTATAGAACTACTCATAGTAGATGAAAGATTTACACTCTTAAAATAAATTCCTTTAGATGATGATGGTTTTAATTTTTTAATAGTATTTAATAATTCCATTGCGTTTTCCTGAATTTTTTTAGGATCAAAAGAAACTTTACCAACAGAGGCATGAATAATACCGTATTTATCAACTTTGAAATCAATTTTTCCTTTTTTGACGTCCTCAACTGCTCTTCCAACCTCATCAGTTACAGTTCCCGACTTAGGGTTAGGCATTAACCCTCTAGGACCAAGTACTTTTCCTAACTTACCTAACTTAGCCATCAAAGAAGGCATAGTAATAATTACATCAATATCTGTCCAACCATCTTCAATTTTCTTTATGAATTCATCTAACCCTACATGATCTGCCCCAGCTTTCTTAGCTTCATCTTCTTTGTCAGGTGAACAAAGAGCAAGAACTTTAAGAGACTTTCCAGTTCCGTGTGGTAAAGATACATTTCCTCTTACCATCTGGTCAGCTTTTCTAGGATCAACACCTAATCTAATATCTAAGTCAACTGAAGCGTCAAACTTAGTGGTTGAAATTTCTTTTATTAAGCTTGAAGCTTCTTCCAAAGTATAATGTTTATTAATATCATACTTTCCTACTACTGACTTTTTATTTTTTGTTAATCTGCTCATTTAATTAATATTTTCAGGAAATGTTCCTCTAACTCTTACACCCATGCTTCTTGCTGTTCCAGCAATCATTTTCATAGCGGAACTCACTTTAAAAGCATTTAAATCTTTCATCTTAGTCTCAGCAATATCTTTTACTTGATCCCAAGTTATTGTTGCAACCTTTGTTAAGTTTGGTTGATCAGATCCTTTCTTTTTATTTGCAGCTTCAAGAATTAATACAGCAGCTGGAGGAGTTTTAATTACAAAATCAAATGTCTTGTCTTGATAAATTGTTACTACCACAGGAAGCACTTGACCTTTTCTATCCTCAGTTCTAGCATTAAACTGATTACAAAACTCCATAATATTTAGACCTTTACTTCCTAACGCAGGACCAACAGGGGGAGATGGATTAGCCTGTCCTCCTCTAACTTGTAATTTTAAATATCCACTTATATTTTTTGCCATATTAATTTGATTTTTCAACCTGGAAATAATTCAATTCAACAGGTGTATTTCTTCCAAATATTTTAACTGTTACGTTTACTTTTTTTCTATCTTCAAAAACTTGAGATATAGATCCAGTGAAACCAGAGAAAGGACCATCCATAACTTTCACATCTTCACCAACCACAAAAGGTGACAGTAGTTCTTCGTCTTGACTATTGGCCTCATCAAATTTTCCAAAGATTCTGTTAATTTCAGCTTCTCTTAAAGGTATAGGTACTTTAGAAGCACCTGATCCTGAACCCAGAAAACCAATTACACCAGGAACATTCTTTATTACATGCTGAACTTCACCATGTGTAAAATCAGCAGAGACTAAGACATAGCCAGGGAGGTAGTTTCTTTCTTTTAATTTCTTTTTACCGTTTCTCATAACGTACACTTTCTCATGAGGAATCATGATTTCGGGAATATATTTTTGGAGATTGTTTTTGTTGATCTCTTTCTCTAAATAAGATTTGACCTTATTTTCTTTACCACTAATAGCTCTTAACACATACCAATTTAAACTCATCTATTATTCTATTTAAAAAGTCTCGTAAAATAGAGACATTATATTTTCAAATCCAAGGTCTATAAGACCTATAAATAGAGCAAAAATTAAGGAAGCAATTAGCACAAGAACAGCACTGCTCTGTAAACTGTTCAATGTAGGCCATGTAACTTTATGTACCATTTCTTGATAAGATTCAGTGATTAAAACAATTAATTTATTCATATCAAAAAATTAAATCGGCCTCGCACGGGTGGAGTGACTCGAACACCCAACCAACGGTTTTGGAGACCGCTACTCTACCAATTGAGCTACACCCGTAACTAAAATGCAGGCCAACGGCCTGCAAATTTAGAATAATTGTTATTATTTAACAAATAAATAAGTTAAATAATTAATTAAAAAAAAAGTTAAAAATTTTAGTCTAAAATTTCAGTTACCTGACCTGCACCAACAGTTCTTCCTCCTTCTCTAATTGCAAATCTAAGACCTTGCTCTAAAGCAACTTTGTTAATCAATTTTACTTCGATTGTTAAGTTATCTCCAGGCATTACCATCTCTACTTTCTCTGGCAGCATAATTTCACCAGTAACATCAGTTGTTCTTACATAAAACTGAGGTCTGTATTTATTAAAGAACGGAGTATGTCTTCCACCTTCTTCTTTTGATAAGACATAAATTTCAGCTTTAAAGTGAGCATGTGGATTCACAGAACCTGGCTTACAAATAATCATACCTCTTTTGATATCTGTTTTTTCAATACCTCTCAAAAGAAGACCAGCGTTATCACCAGCTTGACCTTTATCTAAAATTTTTCTAAACATTTCAACACCAGTTACAGTAGATTTAAGACCTTCAGCACCCATACCAATGATATCTACAGCATCTCCAGAATTGATAATTCCTCTTTCAATTCTTCCAGTAGCAACAGTACCTCTTCCTGTAATTGAGAATACATCTTCAACTGGCATTAAGAAATCTTTATCAGTTTGTCTTTCTGGCTCAGGAATATATGAGTCAACATGTCCCATTAGTTCCATGATTTTATCAACCCATTTTGCCTCACCATTCAAAGCACCTAAAGCAGAACCTTGAACAACAGGAATGTCATCGCCAGGAAATTCATAAAAGCTAAGAAGCTCTCTAATTTCCATCTCAACTAACTCAAGCAATTCAGCATCATCAACTAAATCAACTTTATTAATAAACACAACAAGTGCTGGAACACCTACTTGTCTTGCAAGAAGGATATGCTCTCTCGTCTGAGGCATCGGTCCATCGGTACCAGCAACTACAAGGATAGCACCATCCATTTGTGCAGCACCTGTTACCATATTTTTTACATAATCTGCGTGACCAGGACAATCTACGT
>JAYPDR010000071.1:0-4158 GCA_038125345.1 Marinoscillum sp.
AGAATTTGTGAAAAGTTGTACTAAGGAAATTGATATTTTAGTTAATAATGTTGGAACTTTTATTCCTGGAAAAATAATTGAAGAAAAAGAATCAGTTCTAAAGTCTATGATGGATGTTAATTTCTTTTCTAATTATTGGGTTACTAAGGGTTTAATTAATCTTATGATTCATAAGAAGAAAGGACATATTTTTAATATGTGCTCTATTGCAAGCAAAATTGCTTATTCCAATGGAGGCTCATACTGTATTTCAAAATTTGCTCTTTATGGAATGAGTCAATGTCTTAGAGAGGAGTTAAAAGATTTTGGAATAAAAGTTACTTCAATTTTACCTGGAGCTACTAGAACTGGTAGTTGGGATGGAACCTTATTTCCGGATGATCGTTTCATCAATGCAGATGATGTGTCTAAATCTTTATATTCAGCATATAATACTTCCAAAGGTGCAACTGTTGAGGAAATTATTATTAGACCCCAACTAGGTGATTTATAATCAGAAATGTTAGAGAGTTATTTTAAAAATAATTTATTTTATTATAAGAGAAGAGAATCTATTCCTGTTAGGGTAGGAGATTGTATTATAGGAGGTGATAATCCCATAAGAATCCAGTCTATGACAACAACAGACACCATGGATACTAAAGCCACTGTTGAGCAAACAATTCGAATGGTAAATGCAGGATGTGAAATTGTGAGAATCACTGCGCCAAGTATAAATGATGCAAAAAATCTTTTTAATATTAAAAAAGATTTACAAAAAAAAGGATATAAAATTCCCTTAGTGGCAGATATTCATTTTACTCCAAATGCAGCTGAAATTGCAGCTGAAATTGTAGAAAAAGTGAGGATTAATCCTGGGAACTATGCAGATAAGAAAAAGTTTCAGAAAATAGAATATGATAATAAATCATATAATGAAGAAATTGAAAGGATATATGAGAGAGTTTCTCCACTCATTAAAATTTGTAAGGAAAATGGTACTGCAATGAGGATTGGAACTAACCATGGTTCATTATCAGATAGAATTATGAGTAGATTTGGTGATACTCCACTTGGAATGGTTGAGTCAGCATTAGAATATCTTAGAATTTGTGAAGATCATAACTATTATAATGTAGTCCTTTCCATGAAGGCAAGTAATCCTCTAGTAATGGTACAAGCCTACAGACTTCTTGTTGATAAATTATTTCAATCTGACCTTAAAAATTATCCACTTCATCTAGGAGTTACAGAAGCTGGAGAGGGTGAAGATGGAAGAATTAAATCAGCAATTGGAATAGGTGCTTTATTGGACGATGGAATTGGAGATACTATCAGAGTTTCATTAACTGAAGAACCTGAATTCGAATCTCCTGTTGCTAGAGTTTTAGTTGATAGATACCAAAATAGACAAAATCATCAAAAAATTATTGAACCTAAATTATTTAAATTTGATCCATTTAAATATAATAAAAGAAATTCTGTAGATGTTCTCAATATTGGATCTGATAACTTGCCAATTGTAATATCTGATTTAACAAAAATTGATAAAATAGATGAAAATCTTTTAAATTCTTTTGGAGTTACATTTAATTCTATTTTAGATAAATGGGAAACTCTTGATACATCCCCTGATTATTTTTATATTGGAAATTATGATGAAAGTTATTCAAAATACAATTTCAATATAATTTTAGATTACAAAGAATGGATAAAAGTTGATAATGACAAAAATCTTTTTCCTCTTTTTAAAATGGAAGATTTTATCGACAATAAAATTTCTAAGTTTTCTGAAAGTATAAATTTTATTGAAATTTCTGCATCTTCTGAAGATATCAAAAAAATAGATTTACCTTCTAATTTTGTTATTTTATTAACTTCTAAGAATGATCATTGCATGCCAGATTTGCGTTCATTTTTTTTAAGAAATCATTCCTTGAAAAATCCCGTCGTTTTTTCTCTAGAATACAATATGAATTATTCAGAAAAATTAATACTTCATTCTTCAACTGACATTGGAGGATTATTTATTCAAGGTTTTGGAGATGGAATTTTGATTAAATCCAATTCATCAGAAAATAACGAATTGAAAAAAATAAATTCCCTATTATTCAAAATATTACAAGCTGCAAGGATGAGAGTAACATCTACAGATTTTATATCTTGTCCTTCATGTGGAAGAACTTTATTTAATTTACAGGAGACAACAGCAATGATAAGAAGTAGAACAGATCACTTAAAAGGTCTTAAAATTGGGATAATGGGCTGTATTGTTAATGGACCAGGTGAAATGGCTGATGCAGATTATGGATATGTTGGATCAGGAAGAAATAAAATAACTTTATATAGGGGGCAGAATATTGTCAAAAAAGGAATAAATTTTAAAGATGGAGTTAATGAACTGGTTAGCTTAATAAAAGAAGATGGAAACTGGATTGAACCTTAATTTTTTAAATTATGAAAAAAACAAAAAAAAAAATTTCTTACTATTTTGATTTTTCTGAGGTGTTAACATATTTCTTTAGAAAAAAAGATCAAAATTCAAACCTAAACTTTAGTTTAAAGGCAATGCATACTGTAAATAAAATTTCTATTGTAATGTTTTTAATTGGTGTAATTGTAGTAGTTCTGAGAAGAATTCTATGAAACTGTTAATCTCTATTTTTATAACCTATCTTATTTTATCATGTTCTTCTGATGAAAATAGTTATTACTTAAATGATAGATTATCATATCTTGCACTAGGTGACTCTTACACAATAGGTGAGGGAATTGATTTTAATGATTCATATCCAAGTCAGTTAAAAAGTGAAATATCACAAATAGATTCTCTTAGAGTTATAGCAAAAACAGGATGGACTACAAATGAGCTCATCGATACTTTAAATAATAGTAGTATTGGAAAGTATGATATTGTTTCGTTATTAATTGGTGTCAATAATCAGTATAGAGGATATAATTTGAATATCTATAAAATAGAATTTGAAAATTTATTGATCAGAGCTATTAATTATTCTCATTCAAAAAAAAATATATTTGTTCTATCTATCCCTGACTACGGAGTTACACCATTTGGTAAAACAAGAAATCAAGAAAAAACATTTTTTGAAATCAATGAATATAATAGAATAAATAAAACGATCTCAGATAAATATGGAGTAATGTATTTTGATATAACTGAAATTTCTAGAGAAGCAGAATTTGATAATTCTTTACTTGCTTCAGATAATCTACATCCATCAAAAAAAATGTATAAAATGTGGGTAGATAAACTCAGAAATCAATTGCTTGATAGTTTAAAGAGTTACTAATAAACAATATTGATTATTTTATTAGGAACAATAATAATCTTTTTAATTTCTGATTTTTTAACCCATTTAATTACAATTTCATTTTTTATAATATCTTTCTCTATTTCAGAATTATTTAGATCAAGACTATATCTTACTTTAGCTCTTAGCTTTCCATTTATCATAATTGGATACTCATAATCATTTTCTTTTATATAATTCTCATTGTAATCTGGGAAATGAGAGTAAGAAATAGATTTTTTGTTTCCAATTTTTTCCCATAATTCTTCACTTATATGTGGGGCAAATGGAGAGACTAATATTAATAATGGATTAAGAATTTCTATTTTATTACATTCTAATTTAGACAAGCTATTTACTGCTATCATTAGTTGACTAATACATGTATTTAAAGAAAGTCTTTCAATATCATTTTTAATTTTTTTAATAGATGTGTGAAGAACTTTTAATTCTTCTTTTGAAGCTTTTTCTTTTGATAAATATAATTTTTCGTCTTTATAAAATAGTGACCAAAATTTATTTAAAAATTTAAATACACCCTCAATGCCATTAGTATTCCATGGTTTAGATTGTTCAATTGGACCTAAAAACATTTCATACATTCGAAGAGTATCAGATCCATATTTTGAGATAATATCATCTGGATTTACTATATTACTTTTAGACTTTGACATCTTCTCTGTATCAAAACCACATAGATATTCATTGTTTTCGAGGATAAATTTTGCATTATTAAATTCTTTTGAAGAATTCATAAATTTTTTAATATCAAGTTTATCATTCTTAACAAGATTTACGTCTACATGAAGTCTTGTGTAATCATAATTTTCTTTAATTTCATTTAACGCATCTTTTAAACGAGATTCGC
>JAYPDR010000071.1:4168-8737 GCA_038125345.1 Marinoscillum sp.
GGTTATATGACACAAATTTATTAGTTCCTTTAATTCTGTAAATAAAATTAGATCTACCTAAAATCATTCCTTGGTTAACTAATTTTTTGAATGGTTCATTTGTGTTCACAAATCCTAGATCGTAAAGTACTTTATGCCAAAATCTAGAATAAAGAAGATGTAAAACAGCATGCTCAGCACCACCAATATATAAATCAACAGGCATCCAGTATTTTATTTTATCATAGTCAGCAAATGAAAAATTATTTTTTGGATCTAAATATCTAAGATAATACCAACATGAGCCAGCCCATTGAGGCATGGTATTAGTTTCTCTTTTATACTTAATTCCATTTATTTCAACATTAGTCCATTCAGAATTTCTAGCAAGAGGTGAGGAACCATCAGATGTAGGAAGGTAACTTTCAACTTGAGGTAACTTAACCGGTAATTCTTTCTCACTAACAGATTTTCTTCTGTTCCCATCATGTAAAATTGGAATTGGCTCACCCCAGTATCTTTGTCTAGTAAATATCCAATCCCTTAGTTTAAAATTAATTGTTCTTTTTCCTAAGTTTTTTTCCTCTAAAATATCAATAACCACATCTTTGAATTCCAAATTACTTAAACCATCAAATTTTCCAGAATTAATTATTTTTCCATTTCCTGTGAAGCACCTCTCTTTAGAGGTATGAAAAATAACTTGATTTATTTCTAATTTAAATTTATTAGCAAATTCAAAATCTCTTTCATCATGAGCTGGAACTGCCATTATAGCACCAGTTCCATAACTTGCTAGAACATAATCGGAAATCCATATTGGAATTTTTAGATTTGAGATTGGATTTAAAGCATATGAACCAGTAAATACACCAGTCTTATTTTTTTCATTTTCTTGCCTTTCTAATTCACTTTTTGTTGATGATAAATAGATATAATTTTCAACTATAGCTTTCTTATCTGATGTAGTTATATTTTTAATTATTTCATGTTCAGGTGCTAAAACAAGATAAGTAGCACCATAAATTGTATCAGGTCGAGTTGTAAAAACCTTTATACTTTCTTTTTCATTAACATTAAAAATAATTTCAGCTCCTTCAGATTTACCAATCCAATTTTTTTGTGAAATTTTTATAGAATCAGGCCAATCAAGATCATCTAAGTCCTCTAATAATCTTTCTGAGTAATTAGTTATTCTCATAACCCATTGCTTCATAGGCTTTCTAACAACCGGAAATCCACCTCTTTCACTTACTCCACCAATTACTTCTTCATTTGAGAGTACTGTCCCTAATTCTTCACACCAGTTTACATCAACTTCATCAATATATGCAAGTCTTTTGGAGTCAATATATTCATCCTTTTCTTTTTCTTTAATATTTTCAGGTATGGTTAATTCATTTATATTTCTCGCAGTTTTCTTATCAAAGTCATAAAATGAATTATATAGTTTTAAAAATATCCATTGTGTCCATTTATAGTATTCACTATCACTAGTCTTAATTTCTCTATCCCAATCAAAGGATAATCCTAATGTATTTAGTTGTTCTTTAAACCTTTGAATATTCTCTTCTGTTGTATCCTTTGGATGTTTTCCTGTTTTTATTGCATATTGTTCTGCTGGTAAGCCAAATGAATCAAAACCCATAGGATGTAATACATTGAACCCTTGGAGTCTCTTAAATCTAGAAATTATATCTGAAGCTATGTATCCTAGGGGGTGACCTACATGAAGACCGGACCCTGATGGATAAGGAAACATGTCCATGACATAATATTTTGGTTTAGAATCAATTTCCGTCTTGAAAGTTTTATTTACTAACCAAAATTTTTGCCATTTTTTTTCAATTCTAAGAAAATCATATTTACCATCTGACATAATGCAAAAGTAGTATTAAATGTTTAAAATTTAAGAAATTAGCAGTATTTCATTTCTTTCTAAAGACAAGAGTTATAGGCACTCCATCTAATGAAAACTTAGATCTAAGCTTATTGGAAAGGAACCTTTTATAAGGCTCTTTTATATATTGTGGAAGATTACAGAAAAATGCAATTGTAGGAGTTTTTGTAGGCAGTTGAGTTATATATTTTATTTTTATATACTTTCCTTTAATTGCTGGGGGTGGATATTTTTCTATTTCTGGGAGCATCTTATTATTAAGCTGGGATGTTGAAATTTTTTGAGTACGGTTTTCATAAACTTGAATGGCATATTCAAGTACCTTATGAATTCTTTGTTTATTTATGACAGAGGTAAAAATTATGGGAACAAAACCTAAAGGACTGATTTTGTTTTTAATTTTTTCTTCAAAATCTTTAGCACTATTTGTTTCTTTTTTAATTAAATCCCATTTATTAACCATTAATACTATACCTTTTTTATACTTGACTGTCAAGGATAATATATTCATATCTTGACTTTCAAATCCTTGAAGTGCGTCAATCATAATTATACAAACGTCAGAATTTTCCATTGCTTGAATTGATCTCATAACCGAATAGAATTCAATATTTTCTTTTACTTTAGATTTTTTTCTTATTCCTGCTGTATCAGTAATTATAAACTCTTTATGAAATAAATTATACTTTGTATCAATAGAGTCTCTTGTGGTGCCAGAAATATCAGTTACTATATTCCTCTCTTCGCCAAGGATTGAGTTTATAAAAGACGATTTTCCTACATTTGGTCTTCCTAAAATTGAAATTCTCGGTAAGTCTTCCTCAATTTCTTTTTTATTTTTTTCAAGTTTTTGTACGACCAAATCAAGTAATTCCCCAGTTCCAGAGCCACTAACAGATGATATAGGAATTATAGGTATATTTTTTAAGCCTAACTTATAAAATTCATTAGAATTAAGTTCAAGTTCATAGTTATCTGCTTTATTAGCTACTATAATTATTTCTTTATTTATCTGTCGGATAACTTTAGAAAAATCTTCATCTAAAGATGAAACACCACTTTTACAATCAACCATAAAAAGAATAATATTAGCTTCATTTAGAGCTAACACAACCTGTTCTTTAATTTTATTTTCAAATATATCCTCAGAATTTTCAACGTATCCTCCAGTATCGATTACTGTGAAAGACTTTCCATTCCATTCAGATACACCATAGTGTCTATCTCTAGTTACACCACTCTCATCATGGATTATTGCCTGTCTTTTTTCAACTAATCTATTAAATAAAGTAGATTTTCCAACATTAGGACGACCAACAATTGCAACAATATTACTCATTAATAAGTATTAATTAACAGCGAAATTAATTAATACTTATTAATTGAATGTTATTTTGAATTACCAAAGTATTTATTTTATCAAGATCTAAATCTTTAATTTCATACCATTTATCAAGCTCAGCATCAATTTCCTTTAATAATTCATCCCTAACTCCATACATTTGATCAGTAGGTTTGAAATTTCCATTTGATGCAACACTAGAAAGGTGAGCAAGTTTATTATTTAATCTTATAGGAAAATTCAATGGATCTTGACCACTTCTATTTTTTGTTTGATAAAGATTTTCTTCAATTTTAGTAATACTATCAATTGTATTCTGAATTATTGTATTTAACTCTTCATGATCATCACTTAATTTACTCTTAAGATTATTTAATTGATCTCTGATAGATCTGATTTGTTTTAATGATTTATGAATTTCAGATACTTTATCTCTTATTCCTATAAGAAATTCAAATTGTTCTTTCAAATCATTAACAGAACTTTCACTTCTTGGATCTTTTAAAATATTAAATGTTTTTTCTTGACTTTTATCTCCAACAGTGAGTTTCACATAATGCTTACCTGGATATGTTTTTGGTCCAGTAAGACTTGCAGCCCACATAATAAGACCTTCAAAACCCTCTGCATTATCATACCTCATATTCCAAACAAATGAATTTTTTTCACCACTTATTTTAAGAGGAGATTTTTTATCATTGGTAGAGTACTTTTTAATTAAATTCTTATTTTCATCTAAAAACTCAAGAGCGATTTCAACTTTTGATTCAATTATATTTTTAGAAAGATTAAAAAAGACTTCAACACCATTATGATGATTTATTCCAGAAGATTGAGATGCTCCTCCCCATCCTGATGATCCCATTCTATAACTATCTATTGGCTTAAATAATTGATAATCTATATTAGAATCATCTTTCCTTAACTGATGTAATGGAGTAAGATCATCAATAATCCAAATTGATCTTCCCTGAGTAGCAGCAATTAAATTATTATCTTTTATTGTCATATCAGTAATTGGTACTAATGGCAGATTTAGTTGAAATGAATTCCATGAAATTCCATCATCAAAAGATATATATGCACCTGATTCAGTGCCTGCATATAATAAACCCTCTTTTTCGGGATCTGCTCTAAGTACCCTTGTAAAAAAATTATTAGGAATACCATCAGTTATTTTTGTCCAAGTTTTTCCGTAGTCCTTAGTCTTGTAGAGATATGGAGTAAAATCCCCAGTTTTATAAAGAGTTCCAGCGGCATATAATCCTCCCTTAACAAATGGGTCTGGTTCTACACTATTCCACATTATATATTTTGGTGAAATAGATGGTGTTACATTCTCCCAATT
>JAYPDR010000072.1:0-8663 GCA_038125345.1 Marinoscillum sp.
CTTCAACAAACCCAAATGAGTAGAGGTGTTGATTACTATGAGCGATTTATTAAAAAGTTTCCTGATGTTGTTTCTTTATCCGCCGCTTCATCAGAAGAGGTGTATTCATTGTGGAAGGGATTAGGATATTATAATAGAGCAAAAAATCTTCATGAAACCGCAAAAATAATTTCAAAATCAGGGGGTATTTTCCCTAAAAAAGAAAAAGAGCTTTTATTGTTACCTGGAATTGGACCGTATACAGCTGCGGCAATATCGTCTATTTGTTTTAATGAAAAAAGCTATGTCATTGACGCAAATGTTTTGCGTGTGCTTTCAAGAGTCTTTGGGCTTAATTATAATATTTCAAAACAAAAATCAATTAAACATTTTTTAAAACTTACTCTTACATTAACCGATAAAGTAAAGCAACACGGGGATTATAATGAGGCTATTATGGATTTTGGGGGAGTCGTTTGTCTTCCCAAAAAACCTAGGTGTGGAGAGTGTGTTTTAAAAAAAAATTGTTTTGCTTTTAATATGAGTTTAATAGAAAAATTTCCTATTAGGAAAAAGAAACTTATTAGAAAAAAAAGACTTTTTAATTATTTTGTTTTTGTAAACAATCAAAACATTCTTCTAAAAAAAAGAATCTCTAAGGATATTTGGTTTAATCTTTATGAGTTTTATATGATCGAGGGGGATCATAATAAAACCGCTTTAGATAAATTACTAAAAAACATAAAATTAAAAGAAAGGGTTAATCATGTTGTTGCTTTAAATAGTACATTAAGTCATCAAATAATTAAATCTGTATTTACTCAAATTAAAATAAAAGAAGAAAGTAAATTTGAAAGAATTAGGGATAAATTAAACATGATCAGTGTTCCTAAAGATAAAATTTACTCACTAGGTCTCCCAAAAGTTATTGACAACTATTTGAAATCCCATACTTAATTTGTAATTTAAAGTTATGCCAGGAGTAAACAAAGTAATATTATTAGGAAACCTTGGAAAAGACCCAGAAATAAGAAGGTTAGATGATGGGCGGGCTGTTGCAAATTTTTCTTTAGCAACCAGTGAAACTTATAAAAACCGTTCTGGAGAAAAGGTTACAAATACAGAGTGGCACAATGTTGTTTTGTGGTCACCTCTTGCAGAAATTGCTGAGAGCTATTTGAAGAAAGGAAGCCAAGTTTACATAGAAGGAAAAATATCTAATCGCTCTTATGAAGACAAAGAGGGTGTTAAAAAATACATATCTGAAGTTGTTGGGAGAGACATAACTCTTCTTGGAAGAGCTCCTGAGGGAGGAGTAAACCAAGACCAAACAACTAACAGCTTGCCTAATGACTCTTCTGTTGAAGATGACCTGCCGTTTTAATTAATTTGATTACAAATAGAACCCGCCGACCCCGAACCCTTTTTTTTGTTTTTTAATGCAATTATAGGCGTCCAGCTGGATGTGTTGGTTGTTCCTTTTGTCGTTTTAATCGGCTTGACTTTTCTTTCTGGTTTAGTTTCTGGATCTGAGGTTGCTTTTTTTTCTCTTAATCAATCAGAAACAAATAATATTAAAAAGAAAAAAAACAAATCGGTAAATTATGTTTTGGGTTTATTAAAAACACCAGAGAGGTTGTTGGCAACCATTTTAATTTTGAATAACTTAATTAATGTTGCAATTATAACTCTCTCTGCATATTTCACTTGGCAAGTTTTTGGAAGATCCGCGTTTGTTTTTTTTATTTTAACTGTATCTACAACGTTAATTATTGTGTTTTTTGGAGAGATTATTCCCAAGGTTTATGCAGAAAGAAATAAAACCACATTTATTCAAAAGTCTTCTCAATTAATTAAGTTTTCATATATTGTGTTTAGGCCTTTGGTTGTGTTTCTTATTTCAATATCCAAATCACTCAAACCTCAAGGAAAAACTTTATTAGAAAGCAGCAAAGAAGAACTAAACAAAGCAATGAGTTTAACGCTTGATAAAGAAACTTCTGAAAAAGAAAAAAACATACTTGAGGGAATCATAAACTTTGGTTCGATTACCACAAAAGAAATAATGCGATCTCGGGTTGATATGGTTTCTGTTGATTCAAAAAGCAGCATGCGTGAAATTAGTGAGCTGATTAATAACTCAGGTTATTCAAGAATCCCTGTTTTTAAAGAAACCGTTGATAACATTGAGGGTGTTCTTTATGTTAAAGACTTAATTCCCCATTTAAATAACCCTTCTTTTGAATGGAAAAATAAAATTCGTCAAGCCTATTTTGTTCCAGAAACAAAAAACATAGATGTTTTATTTAAAGATTTTCAAGAAAAAAGAGTTCATTTGGCTTTGGTAATAGATGAATATGGTGGTGTTTCTGGGTTGGTAACATTAGAGGATGTTATAGAGGAGATTCTTGGAGATATACGAGATGAATTTGATGGCGAAGAAGATTTTATGTTTAAAAAAATTGATTCTAACACCTTCTTAATTGAGGGAAAAACATCCTTAAATGATTTTTGTAAACAAATCGGTGTTGAAAAAAAATATTTTAACAAGGTTAAAGGTGAAAGCGAGTCTCTAGGGGGGCTTCTTTTAGAGATCAACTCTAAAGTCCCAAACAAAGGAGATAAAATAAAATTTGGTAATTTTATTTTTACAATATTATCTGCAGACAACAAAAGAGTTAAACGTGTTAGGGTTTATAAAAAAAATAAAAAAAAATCTTAAGCTCATAATTATTATACTTTGGGGGTGTGCCCAAAGCCAATCTTACCAACCCAAACCCAGAGGATTTAATAAAATTTATTTGCCTGAAACAAACTATAAAGTAGAAAAAACAAACGATATGTTTTCTTTTGAAAGAAATCTTTTTTCAAAAATCTCAATAAATAAAGAGCTTGGTTGGATAAACTTAAGTTACTTCAATAATTCTGCTGAGGTTTTAATAACATATAAAAAAATAAGCTCTTCTGATCATTTTGGTAAACTTCTTGGAGAATCTTTTAAATTAATTAGTCAACACCAAAAAAAAGCAACATCTATTGTTGAAACAGATATTATTACATTAAGTGGAAAAAAAGCAAAACTTATAGACATAAGGGGTGAGGTTGCTTCACCTTTTCAATTCATTGTTTCTGACTCAACTAAAAACTTTATTAGAACCGCCTTGTATTTTGAAAAAACAATAACTAGCGACTCACTAAGCCCTGTTATAGATTATATTAAAACAGACATGCTACATTTACTAAACTCAATACACTGGAATGAATAGCGACCTTTTCCAAAAGATAGATTTCATTAAGGGGGTGGGCCCACAAAAAGCAAGCTTATTAAATTCAGAGATTGGTGTGTTTACGCTATACGATATGCTAAATTATTTTCCTTACAGATACGAAGATCGATCACAGATAAGAAAAATTTCTGAGGCTGAAGAAGATAGTGCAAATAGACTTTATCTAATAAAAATAATTAACAAAAAGATAACAGGTAGATTCAAAAGAAAATCACTAAATGTAAAAGTTAAAGACAATACTGGGTATGCTGAAATGATTTGGACCGGTGGAGTAGAGTGGATAGAAGACAAGTTGGTTGTTGGTAAAAAATATTTAGTGTATGGAAAGCTAAATGTTTATAAAGGAAAGGTTACTGTTTTTCATCCAGAAATTTCTGAGCATACAGCGTCTACGATGGGTCTCAAGCCTGTTTATGCGTTAACCGATAAGCTAAAAAGGGGATTTGTTAATAATAGGTTTTTTAATAAAATAATTGTTGATATTATAAAAAAAACAAAATCAAGTATAACAGAAAATCTTTCGTCTGAAATTGTTTCTTCTGCTGGTTTAATTTCTCGAGCTGAAGCAATTCACAACATTCATCTCCCTAAAAACAAAGAGATGATTATAAAATCAAAGAGAAGATTAAAATTTGAAGAGTTGTTTTTTTTACAACTTCAAATACTTCAACTTAAGACAAAAAGACTAAAGTCTTTTCCTGGTTACGTTTTTAATAAGAAGCTTTTGTTTTCTGTTTTTTATAAAAACCACTTACCATTTAACTTGACTGTTGCTCAAAAACGGGTTATAAAAGAGTGTTATGAAGATATGAAGTCTGGAAAACAAATGAACAGATTAGTTCAGGGGGATGTCGGCAGTGGAAAAACAATTGTAGCTTTTTCTTGTATGTTGTTTGTAGTAGAGGCTGGAGCTCAGGTTGCTTTTATGGCACCAACTGAGGTTTTAGCCGAACAACACTCTAAAAGCATTTTAGGATACTCCAAAAAACTTAACATAAATACAGCATTATTAACAGGATCTACAAATAAAAAAGAAAGAGCCTCTATTTTGAGTAGGTTAAAAAACGGCGAGGTGCATATTTTAATTGGAACTCATTCTTTAATTGAGAGTTCGGTTGTTTTTAAAAAATTAGGATTAGCTGTAATAGACGAACAACACAAGTTTGGTGTTGCACAAAGAGCTAAACTTTGGTCAAAAAAAGAAACCTTCTACCCTCACGTCCTTGTAATGACCGCAACGCCTATACCGAGAACTTTAGCTTTAACCCTTTATGGAGATTTAGATGTTTCAATTATAGATGAATTGCCGTCAGGAAGAAAAAAAATAATAACCAGTCACAGAAACGACAGCTCAAGACTTAGAGTTTTAAACTTTATTAAACAGACAATAGAAGAGGGCTCGCAGGTTTATGTGGTATACCCCTTAATTGAAGAGTCTGAAAAAAAAGACTATAAAGATCTTATGGATGGTTATGAGAGTTTAAAAAAATATTTTCCAAATGAACAGATAGGTATTTTGCATGGTAGAATGAAATCAGAAAGTAAAGAATTTGAGATGGAAAGGTTTTCTAAAGGAAAATCTAAAATTTTAGTTTCAACTACGGTTGTTGAGGTTGGTGTAGATGTTCCTAATGCCTCTGTAATAATAATTGAAAGCGCAGAGAGATTCGGGTTATCTCAACTTCATCAGCTACGCGGAAGGGTTGGGAGGGGAGAAAAACAATCATATTGTATTTTGATGACAAAATATGAATTGTCAAACGAGTCAAAAGAAAGAATTAAAGCTATGGTTGGTTCTTCTGATGGGTTTAAAATAGCAAATATAGATCTTAAAATTAGAGGGCCTGGGAATATGTTGGGGACAAAACAAAGTGGTCTGCTGGAGTTACGGTTTGCTAGTCTAGCTGATGATTATGAAATAATAAAAGAAACTCGAATCGCTGCTAAAAAAATCACAGATAATGATCCAGAATTATTAAAAAAGGAAAACCAAAACATTCTAAATTATCTTAAACAAAACTCCAAATCAAATATAAACTGGAGTAGGGTTAGTTAGTTTTAAGATAATCAAAGGCTAAGTTTGACATAGATATTATCCCTAACAATAATCCACCGTCATCAATATAGAAATCTGGTGTATGATGACTAAACCCTTTGTTTGGGTGGTCCTCTATAGGCATTCCTCCAAGCCTAAAGAAAAACCCAGGTACCTCATTAGCAAAATAAGAAAAATCTTCTGCGCCTGTGCTGGCTCTAGAAAGAAGAACATTTGATTCTCCCGCAACCCTAAATAAGGTGGTTTTCATTTTTTCTGTAAGGTTAATGTTATTAAATGTTATCGGATAAGGTGTTCCGTATATAACCTCTGCCTCAACATTATTGCTTTTTGCTGTATTTACAACTATTTCTTTTAGGCGTTTGTAAATAACGTCTCTCATCTCATAATCTAATGCTCTAATTGTTCCTTCTATTGTTGCGTCCTCTGGGATTATATTACTTCGGATTCCGCTTTGAAACCTACCAACAGTAACAACCGCAGCCTCTTTGGTTAGGTCTAAATTTCTACTCACAATAGTTTGTATATTATTTATTATTTGAGCTCCCGCAACAATTGGATCGGCGCCTTCCCATGGTCTTGATCCATGAGACTGCTTTCCTTTAATTTTTATCTCAAAAGATGTTGCGCTTGCCATAAAGCCCCCTGGTTTATACGTGAGGGTGTTTATAGGAACGTTAGATGAAATATGAAGACCAAAAATAGCATCAACTTTTGGATTAACAAGAACACCTTGTTTAACCATCAGCTCTGCGCCACCCTCTTCACCTGCTGGGGGCCCCTCCTCTGCCGGTTGAAATATAAACTTAACGGTTCCTTCAATTTCATCTCTAATTTCAGAAAGAACTGAGGCAACGCCCATTAATATAGCTACATGGGTGTCGTGGCCGCACGCGTGCATCACTCCAACCTCAACACCTTTGTATATTGTTTTAACTTTTGAAGCAAAGGGTAGTTCAACCCTTTCTGTGACGGGTAAAGCGTCCATGTCTGCTCTAAGGGCAACAACGTTGCCTGGTAATCCTCCCTCAAGAATTCCAACTACCCCAGTGTGAGCAACACCTTCTTGTACTTTTATGTTTAAACTTTTAAGATGATCTGAAACGTATTTGGCAGTTAAAAACTCTCTGTTTGATAACTCTGGGTTTTTATGAATATGTCTTCTCCACGCTATAACGCTCTTTTCATATTTCTTAGAAAGTGTCTCAATTTTTTTATATATATTGTTTCCATAAGCTGGAAAAAACAACAAAATAAAGATGGGTGTGGTAAAAAACTTCATTCTTTGATTTAAATTTAAAACATCAATATAAGATATGTTAGGACTTATTCTCCCATTGTTATTAATTTTTTTTTGTGGGTACGTAATTTGGAGAGCGGGAGATACTTTTTTAGAGGGATCAAACTATATTGGAAGGAACCTGAGTGATGGGGTAAAAGGGGCTACTATTAATGCAATTGCAAGCTCAATGCCTGAGCTTTTTATCGCTATGTTTTTTTTATTTTTTTTACAAGATGTTTCTGGGTTTTCAGGGGGGTTAGGAACATCTTTTGGTAGTGTTATGTTTAACTCTTTAATTATTCCTTCGGCTGCTGTTTTAGGGGTGCTTTCCAAAAGAAAAAAAAAGACAATAAAGGTTTCTCGTACAATTATTTTGAGAGATGGTTTTTGGCTAATAATAGTAGAATTAGTTTTGATTTATTTTGTTCAACAAGGAAACATTGGTTGGGTTGAAAGTTCTTTTTTGGTTGGAATTTATGTTCTTTATTTATATTATCTCTTCAGCACAATGAAAGGGGGGGTGGTTGATTATGAAGAACCTTTTTCTGAAAAAGAAACTGTTTCTTTTCTTTCGGCTTTTATGATATTAGACCTTAAACGAATTCTTGTTGGTAGAAAAAAACTAAACAACAAAAGGGCTTGGTTAATTTTTGTGGTGTCATCTTTGATAATTGGGTTTGTTTGTTATTTTTTAGTTTTAGCTTGTGAGTGGTTAGGTTCAGAAAAATACTCAATAAGTGGACTTGGGGAGTTCAGTGGTTTAGGTATTCCTCTTTTGTTTGTTGCCCTTGTTTTTGCGGCAATAGGAAGCAGTTTTCCTGATACAATTATCTCATATAAAGATGCCTCGAAAGGAAATTACGATGATGCTATCTCAAATGCTTACGGTAGTAATATTTTTAATTTATGTATTGCTTTGGGGTTGCCTCTTTTGTTCTTCACGTTGATAAAAGGGCCTATATTATTAGACGATGAAATAATAGGTTTGGTTAATGATTTGTCTTGGTGGTTTGTTGGTCTAACCGTAGTGTCTATATTTATTTATACTAGACAAGAAGGTATAGGACGTTGGCACTCAGTGTTATTAATAACTCTTTATGTTGTATTTATTATAAATATTTTTTGGCGCGCGACGAATTTATAACCAGATTGTTAATTATTTTTCTTAAATTAAAACCAAAAATATGAAGATTTTTTATTTACTATTAGCCTCTCCTTTTTTATTGTTTTCTCAAAAAAAAGAAATTATTTCTTATATAGAAAAAAACCAAAACGAATATAAGGTTGTTGCTCAAAACATTTGGTCTCACGCTGAGGTTGGTTTCCAAGAAACAAAAAGCGCAAAAGAATTAATATCCCTTTTAAAAGAAGAAGGGTTTGAGATCACAGAGGGTGTTGCAGGAATGCCTACGGCGTTTGTGGCTGAATATAAAAATGGTGGTCCTGTTATTGGGGTGTTGGGTGAATATGATGCGTTACCTGGATTATCACAAACTAATGAAGCAGAAAAAAAAGAGAGAGAGGGTGTTTTTTCTGGTCACGCTTGTGGTCATAATCTTTTCGGTGTTGCTAGTGCAGCTGCTGTAATTGGTGTTAAAAAATGGCTAGTCTCAAACAACAAAAAGGGCACTTTACGTTTTTATGGTTGTCCAGCTGAAGAGGGAGGTTCTGGTAAAGTTTATTTGGTTAGGGAGGGTTTGTTTAATGATGTAGATGTCGCGCTACACTGGCACCCTTCAGATAAAAACAGTGCTTCTGTTGGCAGTTCCTTGGCTAATAAAACAGGGAAGTTTAGGTTTTATGGTAAATCTTCTCATGCTGCTAGCGCCCCCCAACAAGGTCGCTCTGCTTTAGATGGTTTGGAGGCAATGAACATGATGGTAAACTTAATGAGAGAACATGTAGATGAAGAAAGTAGAATACACTACGTAATAACAAAAGGGGGAGACGCTCCTAATGTGGTCCCTAATTTTACAGAGGGGTATTACTACGTAAGACACCCAGATCCAGAAGAGGTTAGAAAAATGTGGAAAAGGGTAGAGCTTTGTGCTGAAGGTGC
>JAYPDR010000073.1:0-8201 GCA_038125345.1 Marinoscillum sp.
GGTTCAATAATCTCCTCTCCTTCTCTAAGGATAATATCTTCAAATACTTCTTCTACAGAAGAGCTGGCAATGAATATTTATTTCAACTTCAAGCCTTTTCTAATATTGATACATTAAATAAATATGATATCAAAAAAGTCATAACCATGTGTCCTCATTGTTTTAATACATTAAAAAATGAGTATCCTGAGTTAGGTGGAAGTTATGAAGTAATCCATCATACTGAATTCTTGAATGAATTATTAGAATCTGGGAAACTAGCTACCAAAAAAATAAACAAGAAAATAACTTATCATGATTCTTGTTATTTAGGAAGAGGAAATAAAATCTACAAAGCCCCCAGAAAATTGATTGAATCAGTCACAGACAATCTTAAAGAAATGAAAAGAAATAAAGAAAATGGATTGTGTTGTGGCGCTGGAGGATCACAAATTTTTAAAGAATCAGAAGAAGGAAAGGTTGAAATTAATATAGAGCGAATAAAAGAAATTCAAGAAGTTAATCCTGAAACAGTTGTGTCAGCTTGCCCTTTCTGTATGACTATGCTTAGTGATGGCCTAAAAGAAACAAATCTTTATCCTGGAATAGAGGTTAAAGATATTTCAGAAATTATTGAAGAAAATCTAAAAAATTAAAATGTTTATTCAATTTGAAAAAATAAGTGATGATGCAAGATGTTGGGTGTACACTCTTGAAAAACCTTTATCTAAAATTAAATGTGAGATAGAAGGTTTTCTTAAGCAAGTATGTCAAAATTGGATGTCTCATAAAAACGAAATAATATCATCTTTTATGATTTATAATGATCAGTATATAATCATATTTGCTGAAAATAATATAAGCGGATGTTCTATTGATAATTCATTTAATCTTATTAAAAATAAATTGATTAGTTATAACATAAATTTGATTTCAAATTCTAAAATAGGAATATTTCAAAATAATAAAATTTCATTTTTTGAGAGATCACAACTAATTAATTCTATAAATAATCAGAGTATTTCAATGGAAACTAAAATGATAAATACTACTGTAAAAAACAAAAATGATTTTAATAAAAATTGGATTTTACCTATAAATAAATCTTGGATAGTTAATTTTATAAAATGAAAAACATATCAGTTTTTTTTATTTTATTTTCTTTAATTACATCTTGTGTAACTACTAAAAGCGCATTAAAAGACTATAACAATGCTAAATATTTTGATGCAGCTGTAAAGTTTGAGAAAAGTCTTAAAGAAGGTGATTCTAAAACTAATTTTTTACTCGCAGAGTCATTAAGAAAGTCAAATAGAATTTGGGATGCTGAAAAATATTATTTGAATTCTATAAACTATGGAAATAATGATGATAATGCGTACTACTATCTTACTCTTTCATTAAAATCTAATAATAAATATAATGAAGCAGACTCCATCATTTCAACCTATTTGAAAAAAGGGAAAGATGGAAATATAATATCGTTAATGAAGAAAGAGTTAGAACACATTAAAAATTTAAAGCTATATCCTGACACAAGTTACTATAGAGTGAAAAACTTAAAAGAAATTAATACAAAATTTGCAGAATATTCGCCAGTGTTTTCTAACAACAAATTATATTTTGTTTCAAATAGATCATCAGACAAAATTTATGGTGGTACTGGTACACCATTTACAGATATTTTTGAAGTTAAGTCTCAAGGTGCCAATGTCGAAGTCTCTACACTAAAAAAATTAGAAGAAACAATAAATACAGATAAAGTAAATGAAGGATCTGTTGCGTTTTCCGAAAATGGCACTTATATGATTTTTGCAAAGGGAAATGATGGAAAGAGCTCTGGTAGAAATAATGTTGACCTTTACTGGTCCAGATACAGACGAAGTGGATGGACTAGCCCTCGACTATTAAACGTAAGCACTTCAAGAAGTTGGGACTCAACACCTTTTCTATCTAAAGATGGTAAAACTTTATACTTTTCATCTAATAGAGATAAGGGTTTTGGAGGAACAGACATTTATAAAGCTAATTTAAATAGGAGAGGCAGATGGATAAATATTCAAAACCTAGGCCCTGAAATAAATACACCAGGAAATGAAGCTTTCCCTGCTATTACTGAAGATGGCAGATTATATTTTTCCTCAGATAATCATGAAGGCTTTGGGGGTCTTGATATTTTTGTTGCTGAAAGAAAAGGCGGAAAAATTGTAATATTTAATCCTGGGAAACCCCTAAATTCTAGTGGTGATGACTTTGGAATTAATCCTTATAATCCAACCAGAGGTTTTTTTACTTCAAATAGAGAAGGCGGAGAGGGAGATGATGATATATACACTTTTGTAAATAATGACCCTAATCTTAAAATTGTGAATTACACACTAAAGGGTTCAACACTTACTCCTAAAAGTGGGGCTGAAGATTATGATTTATTAGGAAATACATCAGTTAAGCTTTTAGATATAGAAGAAAATTTAATAGATGAAACATTTACTGGAGATAATGGTGAGTTTGAATTTACTGTTTTCTCCGATGAGCAGTATATATTAATAGGAGAAAAAGAAAACTTTTTTAGTAAAAGGGGAGACTTTTCAACCTTAGGAAAAGGTCTTGATAAATCAACTCTTAAAGAATTTGTAACAAATGTTACTTTTGAAAAGAATTTAGTGCTTGATAAAATTGTGGTAAACAAATCAATTGTTCTTGAAAATATATATTATGATTTAGATAAATCAGATATTAGAGAAGACGCTGCATTAGAATTGAATAAATTAGTTATAATCTTAAGAGATAATCCAAATATTTCTATAGAATTAAGTTCACATACCGATGATAGAGCTTCTGTAGAATATAACCAAGATTTATCTCAAAGAAGAGCTAATTCCGCCGTTTCATATATTATAAGTAAGGGTATTGATAAAGAAAGATTAGTCGCAAAAGGTTATGGTGAGTCTCAACTTATTATAAAAAACGCAACAACTGAGGAGGAACATCAGGTAAATAGAAGAACAGAATTCAAAGTAACAAGCTATCAATTTATAGACAGCAATATTGATGAAAATGATGAAGATAAATTCTTTAATATAAACATCAAATAATGTCAAAAAGATATCTAGAAAGAGGGGTTTCTTCAAAAAAGGAGGATGTTCATAAGGCTATTAAAAATCAAGATAAAGGAATATATAAAAATAGCTTTTGTAAGATTATCCCTGATATTCTATCGGGTGATAAAGACTATTGCAATATTATGCACGCTGATGGAGCAGGAACAAAGTCTTCTCTAGCTTATTTATATTGGAAAGAAACAAATGATCTATCTGTGTGGAGGGGTATTGCTCAAGATTCCTTAATAATGAATATTGATGATTTAATTTGTGTTGGCGCTACTACTAATATTATTATTTCTTCAACAATTGGCAGAAACAAGCACTTAATTCCTGGAGAAGTAATATCAGAAATTATTCAAGGAAATGAAGATGTGATTAATATGTTAAATAATTATGGTATTAGCTGTAAATCTGCCGGCGGAGAAACAGCTGATATTGGAGATATAACTAAAACTATAATTGTTGATAGCACAGTAATTTCAAGACAAAGAAGAGATAAAATTTTAGAGTGTAATTTAAAAGGAGGAGATGTTATTGTTGGGCTAGCGTCTTTTGGTAAAGCTGTTTATGAAAATCAATATAATAGTGGTATCGGCAGCAATGGTCTTACGTCTGCACGACATGATGTTTTAAATAACATATACAGATTAAAGTATCCAGAGTCTTATTCTAGTGAGACTAATAAAGATCTCATTTACTCAGGCAAATATAAAGTAACAGATCCATCTAAAAACAATGATAATATTGGCAAACTACTTTTATCTCCTACAAGAACTTACTCTCCTATTATTAAAAAAGTAATTGATACTTATCTAAAATACATATCAGGAATAATACATTGTACTGGTGGGGGACAAACTAAAGTTCTTCATTTTACTAATAATCACAGGATAATAAAAAACAATTTATTTGACATTCCTGAAGTTTTTAAAATTATCTATGATGAAAGTCGAACTTCATTGAAAGAAATGTATGAAGTTTTTAACATGGGACATAGAATGGAAATCTATTGCAAACCAGATGTAGCAGATGAAATAATTGAAATATCTAAAGAATTTGAAGTAGAAGCAAAAATAATTGGTTTAGTGGAGGACTCAGATAAAAAAGAGCTTATAATAGAATCCAAAGAAGGAAAAATAGTTTATTAAAACGGATAACCGGTTATGCGATTATAAAATGCAAAAAAATGATAATTTATTATTAGAGCTTAGGCAGGTTGTTGGCAATAATCATATTATTACCAATAAATGGGAAAAACAAGCATATGCAAAAGGATGGCGTTATGGGTCTGGAAATGCTCTAGCTGTAGCAAAACCTGGGTCTCTTCTTGAGATATGGAAAGTTCTTGAAATATGTGTGAAATATGACTTAATAATAATTATGCAAGCTGCAAATACTGGTTTGACTGGAGGATCAACCCCATTTGGAAATGATTATGATAGAGAAATCATAATAATTAATACAATGAGAGTTGATGGTATTCATTTGATTAAGAATGGAAAACAAATTATTGGATTTGCAGGAAGTACACTATTTCAATTAGAAAAAAAATTAAAAAAGAATGGAAGAGAGCCGCACTCTGTAATTGGATCATCATGCATTGGAGCATCAATTGTTGGAGGAGTATGCAATAATTCTGGTGGAGCTCTGGTAAAAAGAGGCCCTGCATATACTGAACTATCACTCTATGCAAAAATTGATTCAAAAGGAAAACTAATTTTAGTTAATGAATTAGGAATTAAACTAGGAGAAAGTCCAGAAGAAATATTGAGCAATCTTCAAAATAAAAATTACCGAAAAGAAGATATATCAGAAACTAAAAAGTTAGCATCAGATAATGAGTACCAAAAAAGAGTAAGAGATATTAACTCAAGCAAACCAGCAAGATTTAATTCAGATAAAAGAAGGTTACATGGTGCTTCTGGGTGTGCAGGGAAAATAGCTGTTTTTGCTGTTAGACTTGATACTTACCCAGCCTCCAAAAAAAATCAAGTATTTTATATTGGAGCAAATGATCCTAATACATTTTGGAAAATTAGAAGGGATGTTTTAGGCAGTTTTAAAAACCTCCCGATCTCAGGAGAATATTTGCACAGGGATTGTTACGATGCAACTAAAAAATATTGTAAAGACACATTCATTGTTATTGATAAATTAGGGTCAAGCTTCATTCCTAAACTATTTGAAATGAAAAGAAAAGTTGATTTAATTGCAAAATCAATGAAAATTCTTCCAAGCAATTTTTCTGACAGAATAATGCAATTTATTAGCAATTTGTTTCCTAACCATCTTCCAAAAAGAATGAATGAATATAGAGATAAATATGAACATCATTGGATTATTGAGATGTCAGATGATGGTATAAGTGAAGCAAAAAAATATTTTACTGAGTTTTTTAAAAATAACGAAGGAAACTATTTTGAATGTAATAAAAGAGAAGGAGAGAAAGCTCTTCTTCATAGATTCGTTGCTGGTGGAGCCATAGGAAGATATCATACTCTTAATAAAAACAAAACTGGTGAAATGATGTCAATGGATATAGCTTTTCCAAGAAATGAAAAAGAATGGTTTGAGAAACTTCCTTCTGAAATTGATGAACTTATAGACACCAAACTATATTATGGTCATTTATTTTGTCATGTTTTGCACCAAAATTATACACTAAAAAAAGGGATAGACTCAAAAGAATTAAAGAAAAGAATATTAAAAACATATGACAAAAGAGGGGCAGAATATCCTGCAGAACATAATGTTGGACACGAATACATTGCTAAAAGAAGTTTAAAAAACTTTTACAAAAAATTAGATCCAACCAATGGATTTAATCCGGGAATAGGAAAAACAAGCAAACTCAAATACTGGAAATAAATTTTATAAATGGTTTTTTATCATGCCTGATAAAAAAAATTAATTTTGATACTATAATTGTTTTCTTATATTTGCATTTCAAAAAACTTGACACAATGATTAAAGTAGCTATTAAAGAAAATGAAGATATTAATAGAGCTCTTAAAAGATTCAAAAAAAAATTTGAAAAAGCTCAAGTAATAAAAGATTATAGAGACAATACTTTCTTTACCAAAAAATCTGTTCAATTAAGAGAAGAAAAATTAAGAGCGAGCTATATTCAAAAACTTAAATCAAAAGAATTATAATTTTTTGTATCTTTCATTTAGATGAAAGATGCATTCATTAAACATTTAAAATTTGAAAAGCGAATTAGTGATCACACTATTATTAGCTATTCAACAGATCTTGATCAATTCTTAACATTTATTAAAATATATTCTGGTAATGATGATATATCAAGTATTGACAAAAGATCCGTTAGGTCTTGGATAGTTGATTTATCATTAAAAGGTCTATCCTCTAATTCTATTAATAGAAAAATAGCAACCTTAAAATCTTTTTTTAAATTTTTAATTAAAAGAGGGTTTATTACCGAAAACCCTACATCG
Organism: Marinoscillum sp.; assembly: GCA_038125345.1. Classification (GTDB taxonomy): domain Bacteria; phylum Bacteroidota; class Bacteroidia; order Cytophagales; family MED-G16; genus MED-G16. The sequence continues at coordinate 6,542 of JAYPDR010000073.1, forward strand.
AATATAAATTCATTAAAAACTGAAACTAAAATTCCAATTTTTTTTAGGGAAAAAGAGATTAATAATTTATTTAATAATTTAAAAGTCGAAGATTCTTTTGAAGGAAATAGAGATTTTTTAATTATTGAATTATTATATGGCACAGGGATTAGAGTATCTGAACTTATAAATCTACAGACTAATAATGTCAACTTATTAAAAAAGGAAATTAAAGTACTAGGCAAAAGAAATAAAGAGAGAATAATACCTATTCATAAAAACATTATAGATAAAATCAATAGATACCTTATCAAAAGAAATGAAATTACCGCAAAAAGTGATTCACTACTTTGCACAGAAAAAGGAGAAAAATTATATCCAATGCTAATTACTAGAGTTCTTAAAAAACATTTATCTACTCTAATTAATAGCAAAAAATATAATCCCCATCTTTTAAGACACACTTTTGCAACTCATATTTTAAATAAAGGAGCTGATTTAAATTCAATTAAAGATTTACTGGGTCATGAAAGCCTAGCTGCCACTCAAATATATACTCATAACTCTATTGAGAAGTTAAAAGAAACTTTTAAATCATCTCACCCTAGAGCTTAAAAAAACAATAAATGTTTTTAATAAATTCAACTGGATTTTCAGCGTGAACCCAATGCCCTGAATTAGAGACTCTGCTAATTTTATAATTTTTAAAATCATCGGATAATGATTCTAAATCTAATTCAGAAAAATAATTTGAATTTTCCCCCATAAGAAATAAAGTTTCTACTGAGATTTTTTTTGACAGAATGATTTTTGAAGAAATAGAATCCAATGAAAAGTTTAATAATTTTATATTAGGTGCCCAATTAAACCCATTATCCGTTCTTTTTAAGTTTTTTAAAATAAAATTTCTCTCCCCTTCGTTCGAGATATAGCTTCTAAAGAGAGCATCAACTTCATTTCTTGATGTTAATGTGTTAATTTTTACGTGATTAAAAGCATCAAAAATATAATTAAATCTAGATGATGAATATTGTCTGTTAATTATATCTACAACAATTAACTTGTTAATGTTTTCTTCAAAGAGATCAACAAGCTTTATAGCAACCTTTCCTCCCATTGAATGACCAATAATAGAAAATTTTAAAATTTTATTTTTTATCATAAAATCATTTACTTGCTGTGCAATTTTTTGATATGAAAAATGATCTGAATGAGATGATTTGCCGTGATCAGGAAGATCTATTAAAATAACTTGAAAATGATCTGATAGCTCCTTTGCAATAGAAATCCAATTATCTAACGAGCCTAAAAGACCATGTAATATGAGCAAAGGCTCTCCTTTTCCTAAAATCTTAAAATTTAATTCCAATTTATTTCAATTTAGAGAGATATAATTGAATGGTTTTTTCAAGACCATAAATAAGTGAATCACAAACAAGAGCATGTCCGATAGAAACCTCACGAAGAGCTGGGATAGCTTGCTTAAAAAATTCAAGATTAATTAAATCTAAGTCATGTCCGGCATTAACCTCTAAATCATTTTTTATAGCATAATCTGCAGATTCAATATATTTAAGAATTACTGATTCTTTATCTTGCTGATAACTCTCAGCGTATAACCCATTATATAACTCCACTCTATCCGCTCCCAATTCGACTGCTAATCTGACCATTTCTACTG
>JAYPDR010000074.1:0-8026 GCA_038125345.1 Marinoscillum sp.
GTTTGGTATACCATCCTCGTCGTTGTCGTTAGAGACCCTGATAGGGATATTTGCTTGTCTGTTGGTGCTGAATTTATTAATTATAGGTTTGAACCTAGAAAAAATATTTATTGAAGTCATGAGCCATTTAATAGCTTAAATCTTAATATAAATTACATATTAGGATCTTTAAACAATATTAAAATTGGTTTTGGAATCAAAAATCTTCTAGATGAGAAGATTGAAAGTTATTATTATTACCAAGATAAGAAATCCATCTTTTCGAGTATTTCTCCAAAAAGAGAAATTAAATTTAGCGTTAGATTTAACTTGTAAACTTATATCCTACTCCTTTTACAGTAGATATGAATTGATCTCCTAATTTTTCTCTAATCTTCCTGATATGAACATCTACTGTTCTTGGAACAACATGAATATTACTTCCCCATATATTTCTTAGCAAAGATTCTCTACTAAAAACTTTATTTGGGTTACTAGCAAGAAAATAGAGTAACTCAAATTCTTTTTTTGGGAAAAAAATTTCATTATCATCTACTTTAACCAAATAGCTATCCTTATTAATAATTAAATTGTCGATTATTAAAGTATTATTAGATTCTTCAGAAAAGTATTTTCTCGAATAAAAGGAGTTAATTCTACTAACTAATGCTCTTGGCTTAATTGGTTTAGTAATATAGTCATCAGCACCAGCCTCAAATGCCGCAACCTCTGAGTATTCTTCTGCTCTTGCTGTTAAAAATATAATTCTAGTCAAATCAAATTTTTCTATATCTCTTAGCTTCCTACATAACTGAATACCATCAATTTCTGGCATCATGATATCAACTAAAATTAAATCTGGTATAATTTTTTCTGCGATATCAATTGCTAGCTTAGGAGAGGTTGTTGTCTCAACATAATACCCTTCAGTCTCTAGATTATACTTAAGTAGAAGAAGGATATCTTTCTCATCGTCAACTGCTAAAATCTTAAAGTTTGATTTTGACATATCGCAATTTAAAATTAATTACAAAAAAATATAACTATTAAAGTTTAAAAAGTAGAAGAAATCAATAAATTGATTAAATCTTAACTATTTAATAATATTGGAGTAATTTGATATTTCAACTTCAAAGCTTCCAAAATTCATTTTTGCGATAAGTCTTAATGGAATTTTATTTTTATCATCTGTAAGCCAAAACTTAACGGCATCATTCCCATCAAATAATTTATTTTTTGGAATTATTGGAGCAAATACTAAAGAATTAGAAGACCCTATTTTAGATTCAATTTTTTCCCTACCTAAAAACTTCATGTAATAGCTAAAGCTATTATTTGCTTCAAAATAAGGAATATTAATTTGATCATTTATTGATATTTCTGAATAATCTAATGATCTTAAGTAAGCAAGTCCTGCAATCCAATAATTCATGAAATAAGATCGAATGATTTTTTTAATATCATCTTCAAAATGAAGATATCTGAACTCAATAAATTCTTTAGTATTCTTGTCTAAAACTTCTATTTGTACACTGTCAGAATTATCTAAAAAATTTAAAATTTCATTTTTTTTATAATTTCCTTCTAATAAATATTTATTAAACTTTTTAGGTTGTAGATCTGATTCTTTGATATAAACTCCCCAGCTATCCCTAACCGTTGTAAAAAAATCAAAAATTCCAATTGATTTTCCAGTAACATTTATATTAAGGGTTTCATCGTTACCAATTCTTGATAATACAGAATCAGTAATCATTGAAGCCTCACCAGCATTAAAAATTCCAAAAGTCACTAAAAAATCTATTTTTTCACCTTTAATAAGACTAGATTCTTGAGATAGAATATTATTTGTGAGCAGTAATAAATAAAAAGTAAAAATTATTTTTCTCAATTGAAATGTCTTCTTATCAAGCAAAAATATTAAAATAAGAATATGATACTGAGTATATTTGAAGATCTTTAAGTTAATTTTTATTAAATAATACTAAAAATATTAGTATTTAATTTTATTACTATTTATTTTAGCAAAAATTAAAATAATGAAAGAATCAACTGAAAAATCAAAGGCTCTAAGTTTAGCAATAGAAAAACTTGAAAAAACTTATGGTCAAGGAACCATAATGAAATTGAGCGATGAAAATATTGTTAAAATACCAAGTATACCAACTGGATCTTTAAGTCTAGATATTGCCTTAGGGATAGGTGGCTTACCAAAAGGGAGAGTGATAGAAATCTTTGGGCCTGAATCTTCAGGGAAAACTACATTATCAATGCACTGTATAGCAGAGGCACAGAAAAAAGGAGGTGTTGCTGCCTTTATAGACGCAGAACATGCGTTTGATAAAAGCTATGCTGAAAAACTAGGGATAGACACTGAAAATCTTCTTATTTCTCAACCAGACAATGGTGAGCAAGCATTAGAGATTAGCGAACAATTAATAAGATCTAATGCCATTGACATAATAGTCATAGACTCAGTTGCAGCACTAGTACCTAGAGGGGAAATTGAGGGAGAAATGGGAGATAGCAATATGGGTCTTCAAGCAAGATTAATGTCACAGGCACTTAGAAAACTAACTGGTGCTATTCATAAATCAGGCTGCGTATGTATATTTATAAATCAGCTTAGACAAAAAATTGGAGTTATGTTTGGTAACCCAGAAACAACCACAGGTGGGAATGCTCTTAAGTTTTATTCTTCTGTAAGACTTGATATCCGAAGAGTAGGACAAATTAAAGATAATCCTGACAATATTTTGGGAAGCAGAACAAAAGTTAAAGTTGTTAAAAATAAAGTAGCACCTCCATTTAAAGTTGTTGAATTTGATATAATGTACGGAAAGGGTATTTCAAAATCAGGGGAGATTTTAGATTTAGGTGTAGAGCTTGAAATAATTCAGAAATCAGGATCTTGGTTTTCTTATAATGGAGAGAAATTAGGCCAAGGAAGAGATGCAGTTAAAAACATTCTCGAGGATAATCCTGAGCTTATGAATCAACTTGAAGAGTTAATTAAAGAGAAATTATCTAATTAGAACGAATAGCTTCAACTGGATCTAAATTAGAGGCAAATAATGCAGGAAAAAAACCAGCAAGGATTCCTATCATGGATGAAATTGATACACCTAGTATTACATTATTTAGAGATATTACCAGATCAAATGATCCGAGATCTGGTAAAGTCAATAAAAAAACAAAGAATATCCCAAAAAGACCACCGAAAATGCTTAAGAAAGAAGATTCAAATAAAAACTGAGTTAATATAAAATACTTTTTTGCACCGAGAGATTTTTGTAAACCTATTATAGGGACTCTCTCTTTTACAGAAACAAACATAATATTAGCAATCCCGAATCCACCTACAAGAATTGAAAAACTACCAATAACCCATCCAGCAATACTTATTGTAGTAAATATTATTGTAACAAAGGAGGCTAAATATTCAGGTCTATTAATAGCAAAAGTATCTTCATCTACAGGCTTGATTCCTCTTTTTGCTCTAAGTAATCCTTTAAGCTCATACTCTAAATTAATTAGGCCTGGATCAGAATCACCATTTCCCTTTACTCTAAGCACAGCATTTGAACCTTTTTGTCCTACTTTATAAATTTTTTTAAAACTATTAAAAGGAATATACATTTGTCTATCAAAGGAATCTCCTGCCCCAAACGACTCCCCCTGCTCTTTAGCAACACCAATAATAGTGTATGATCTACCTTTAATTTTTAACTCTTTCCCAATAGCATATTCTGGATCCTTAAATAAATCCTGCATAATTTTATAGCCAATAATAGCAGCATTAGACCCAGTAAGGGTTTCATTTAAAGTAAAAAACCTTCCAGAAATAAACTCCCAGTCATTAAAAAATCTATTTTCAAAAACTACACCGGATAAATTATCAACGGTAGAACTATTATTAAGATATTTTACATTTAAGTTATTCCTTGCTGTTATAATTTCAACAGCCTCTGCATGAACTAGATTTTCTTTTAAAAACTCATACTCACGATATGTTGGTTCTGGCCTCTTAAAAAACTTCCACCATTCATATCCAGGATTATTAAAATCCCATGGCCACTTCTCAACTCTTAAATTATCAGTACCTAAAAATTTCAAATTATCTTTAATACTTCTCTCTAAAGAATCTACAGTAGATAGGACGGCTATTATGGTGAAAATTCCTATGGTAACACCTAAAAGAGATAGAATGGTTCTAACTGGATTAGCAACTAACGCACTGAAAGAAAATAAAAAACTTTCTTTTAAAAGCCTTAAAAATAATTTCATATATTAAAAGTATGTTAAACTAATTAATTAGTTTTGCAATCTTCAAAACTACGGTAATTTTAAAGAAAAAATATGAAACTTTCTGAATTTGATTTTAAGTTAGCATCCACCAGAACTGCTCTTCATCCTGCTGAGAATAGAGATGAATCCAAGCTAATGGTTGTTCACAGAAATTCTGGAAAAATTGAGCATAAGCAATTTAAAGATATCATAAATTACTTTGAGGAAGACGATGTATTAGTTCTTAATGACACTAAAGTGTTTCCTGCTAGACTTTACGGACAAAAAGAAAAAACTGGAGCTAAAATTGAGGTGTTTTTATTAAGAGAATTAAATGCTGATTTGAATCTTTGGGATGTTCTAGTAGATCCAGCTAGAAAAATTAGAGTTGGAAATAAATTATATTTTGGTGATGGCGAGTTAGTTGCAGAAGTTATTGACAATACAACTTCAAGAGGTAGAACTATTAGGTTTATTCCTGAAGATAAAGAGAAAGACTTTTTCGAAATCATCTATGAATATGGTGAAACACCCCTCCCAAAAGAAATTAAGAGGAAAGTAGATAAAAATGATGAAGAAAGATTTCAAACTGTTTATGCTAAAAATCTTGGTGCAGTAGCAGCGCCAGCAGCTGGACTTCATTTTACTGAAATTCTACTTAAGAAATTAGAACTTAAAGGTGTTAATATTGTTAATATAACTTCACATACAGGATTAGGGACATTTAAAGATATTGATGTTGAGGATCTAACTAAACATTCTATGGATTCAGAAAACTATGAAATTTCTGAAGAAGCTGCAAATGCTGTTAATAAGGCATTAGATAATAATAAAAGAGTCTTTGCTGTAGGTACTTCAAGCATGAAAACTCTTGAAACAGCTGTTACAGCTAATAATAGGCTAAAGGCTAAATCAGGTTGGACTGATAAATTTATTTTCCCTCCTTATGATTTTAAAATCTGTGGAGGAATGATAACTAATTTTCATTCTCCTAAATCTACATTATTAATGATGGCAACTGCTTTTGGTGGATTCGATGAAATTATGAATGCTTATAAAGTTGCCATTAAAGAAAACTATATGTTTCATACATACGGAGATGCTCTTTTAATTATTTAATAATGCTCAAGACAGTTATCTTGATGGGAGCTGGTGCAGGAGAGAGGATGAGTTCTGATATCCCAAAACAATTTATAGAAGTTAATAATTTACCAATTATTATTCATACGTATAATAAATTTAGTGCAATTAAAGATCTCAATATAATTATTGTATTACCAAGTAATAATTTCTATAAATGGAAAAATTTAATTATTCCTTATGTTGATAGAAATACTCAATTAGTAAAAGGGGGAGATAAAAGAAATATTTCAGTTAGAAAAGGACTTGAAAATCTAAAACATACAGATGGACTAGTAGCAATTCATGACGGAGTTAGACCTTTTATCTCAAATGAATTTATTCTTAAACTTTTTAAAGAAGCAGAGGAAAATGGGAACGCTGTACCATTTACCAAAACTGTAAATTCATTAAGGCAGCTAAAAGGAAATAAGAATTTTTCAGTTGATAGATCTTTATTTGTACAAATTGAAACTCCTCAAATTTTTAGGGTGGGTGATATTATCAACTCATTAAATAAATTTTCAGACGACAAATACACTGATGAAGCAAGTCTTATTGAAAAAATAGGAGTAAAAATAAACCTCGTTGAAAACAAACGAGGTAATATCAAAATAACTACAGAGGAAGATTTAAATTATTTTAAATAATCTAATATTCGTCTTCGTTAAAAAAGAAATCATCTTTAGTCGGGTAATCCGGCCAGATCTCTTCTATGCTCTCATAAGGTGCACCATCATCCTCTAACTCTTGCAAGTTTTCGGTTACTTCTGCAGGAGCACCCGTTCTAATAGAAAATTCTATTAACTCATCTTTAGTAGCAGGCCATGGGGCATCTTCTAAATAATTAACAAGTTCTAATGTCCAATACATTTTAATAGATTTAATTTATCGCAAAAAGAATACTTTTATTATTAAAAAAAGAAATAAAAATGAGTTTTTTTTTAATTATTTTATTAAAGATTTTTAATAAATAAAAAGATTAAAATTTTTAAAAAAAGTAATTATTCTAATCTCTAAATAAATATTGATTCCCGAAATAAAAAATTGAGCAGATTACGTAAGAATATCAAAAAAAATATATTTTTGCATTCGAATTAAAAATTATGGCAAATCATAAATCAGCAATTAAAAGAATCAGATCTAGTGAGACTAAGAAACTGAGAAATAAATATCAGCATAAATCTACTAGAACATTTATTAAAAAATTAGAGCTAGAAACAAAAAAAACTGAAGCTTCTAAAAAACTTCAAGTTGCTGTTTCTATGATTGATAAATTATCTAAAAATAAAATAATTCATAAAAATAAAGCTTCACATCTTAAGTCTAAATTGACTAAAAAAGTAAATTCTTTAAAATAGAATTTATTCTATGAGGGGAGTTTTTCCACTTATCTTTTTTTCTATCATACTTTCAATTGGATATTATCTTTATAATTCACGTAAAGAATATGATAAATATTCTGAATTATTAGAAGATTATAGATCAGAAAGGAATAAATTTTTATTAAACTCAAGTTTATCTCCTCTCAAAAATTCTGATTATACACTTTCGTATTATGAACCTAATATAAACTATAAAGTAATAGCATCTGTTTCTCAAATAGAAATTCCAGACACAGTAACTCTAGCCACTTCTACTGGAACCTCTGAAAAATTTTTAAATTTTGCTGATTTAAATTTTAAGTTAGGAAATTCAAAATTTTCAATTCCTGTATATAAGTATGTTGAAGGTGAAAATAAGGGAGATTTATTATTTTGTTTTCTTGACAAAACAAATTCTTTCTCAACATATCCAGGTGGCAGATACATTGATATAAATTTTGAAAATGCTAAAAGAATAGAATTAGATTTTAATAAATCCTACAATCCTTATTGTGTTTACAATGAGAGCTATAGCTGCCCTATCCCAACAAAAAGAAATTACATCGAAATGGAAATTTTAGCTTGATGAATTAATTTCTAAAGCAAGAAATAATAAATTAACTCATGATGACCTCGATAATGGAACATTTACCATTTCAAATGTAGGCTCCTTTGGAAATGTTATGGGAACACCTATTATTTTGCAGCCACAAGTTGGAATTCTTGCTATAGGAAGTATAAGAAAAATCCCTTCTGTAATAGAAACTGATAAGGGAGATGAAATTGCTATTAGAAACAAACTTTTTCTTTCTCATACATATGACCACAGAGTTGTTGACGGGGCTCTAGGTGGAAGATTTGCTCAAAAAGTTGCATTTTATATTGAAAATTTAAATTTAAAGTCAGATATTGAGCTTTGATTTAGGTTTATGTCAATAAAAAAAACATATCAAAGGAGCTTTTATAAAACGCTCACTTGGAGGATTATTGCCTCTTTAGATACTTCTCTACTTACGTGGTTGTTTTCAGGTAATTTCATAACAGGATTGAAGGTTGGAGGTATGGAAATTATCACAAAATTATTTATATATTTTTTTCATGAAAGAGCATGGAGAATAGGATGGAATAAACAAAGTGATCATTTTCATCATTCAAAAAGAAGAAGTTTTTATAAAGCTATGACATACAGAACTATTGGTACTCTTGATACCTTTATTTTGGCATGGATATTTACTGGAAATGCACTTACTGGAGGATATGTTGCTCTAGCTGAAATA
>JAYPDR010000075.1:0-7888 GCA_038125345.1 Marinoscillum sp.
AAATTCCAATGTGTTATAACCCCCTGTGATGAATGTGACTTGTTAAAAAGAAAAAAGTCAGGCTCTTAATTAAGGTAAAAGAAATTATTCTTCCAAGCTTAAAAGAGCCAATAATGATGCCGTATAAGATAATGAGCTAGGAACCGCATCACCAATCCATTTGGCAAGTTCGGTGGCTTTTGGATTAACAAAATTAAACCAATCTGGAAAACCTTGAATTCTAGCAGCCTCATGAGGAGTTATTGCTCTTCGTTCTCCGGGGTGAATATATCTTCCTCGACCTGGTGACAAAAATCCTGTTGTTATAGTTGGGCTAGGTTTGTCCCAAGATAATCTACCATAAACAGCCTCATAGCCATGGCCATCCTCCTTGTGACAATCTGGTCTTACATGATTTGGCAAATCATATAAATCATTATCGAATAAATAGTTAATCCTTTTTATATTTTCTTCAGAATATTTACCCATGTAATGCATATGATCAGGAATACTAAGAAATGAATCCCCTTCGATAATATCTTTTAAATTAAATTTAGGTCTTTTTATATTTTTTAAAACAATTTCAGGATCCATTAACTCATTCTTTGAGGCAATTAAAAAATGTCTCTTTCTAGTTTGGCCTCCTCCTAATTTGCTCGCATCCAAAACAATTTCATAAAAATGGTATTCATATTGGGCTAACAATCTCCTAGAAATCTCAACTACATTTTTATGGTCACTTGTAATGGTATGAACATTTTCTAAAACAATGGCTTTGGCATTCAAAAGAATAGCAGCCATAACAGTATCTAAATATAAGCTATTTCTTGGATCATTTCTTCGAGTTACATTATTTAGATTTGAATGTCCTTGACAGGGTGGTCCAGCCAAAAAAAGGCTCACCTTATCTCTAAATTTTTCTAAATCAGGATCAATTATTTGTGGTTCGTAAGACAAAATATTATCATTTTTTAAATTACCAATATTAAAATCAACAAAAGATGAAACGCTGTCATGCTTAGTCATTCTTGGTTTGAAATTATATTCATATGTTGCTAATGCATTAGCATCTATGTCTACGGCAAGAAGAGAATGCGGATCATAAGATAAAGCTTTAGCAGCCTCAAATGCACCAAGTGTGAGGCCTCCAACACTTGAACAAAAATCAATGATTGTAAGAGGTCTTGAAGGGGTATACTTTGTCTGCTTACCCCTCAGAAAATTCTGAATCCAAAATTTCTCAAGATTGTCACTTTCTTTGCAATCACAAAAAAGTTTTGTGACAGAATTTCTATCTTTAAGCTTTATGGTCCTTGAAATTCCATAATCATTTTTTATAAAAGACTCTTCAAACATTAAGCTACCTCACTTTGCTTAATTTTTTTATCTATTATTGCCTCAGCGTCTTGCTCACTTAAACAATTAAAAAAAAGATTGCTTTGAAGTGCAGTTATATTTCGCCCAATAGTTCTATAAAGTTGTTTTTCTTTTGTTCTATTATTAACAAATCTTGCATTTATGAACGCTCGAGCTATATTTTCACATGATGCAAAATCACGCCTTACAATAAATGATTGCCAAAAATCGTAGGTTTCAATAAGAGTATTATATTTAAATGGGTCCTCTAAAGTTTCATCAAGCCCTATTTTCAATCTAATCCAGGCTCTGTATAAAATATTTTCAGTAATGTCATAACTTCCAGTGGGCCTTAATCCATAATTATTAATTCGAGCGGGATTATCTTTTGAGGCATGTCTCCACTCAACATATTCTTTAAAATATTTAATAGTCATCCAAATCCAGAAACCCTTATCTCTAAATGCATCTCTATCAATGCTTAATAATTCATGCATCCATTTAATACTTTGAAACTCAACACGTTGCTTTTCTCTATCTGTTACTTTGTCTTTACTTAGGTTTATCTCTGAAATTATTTTGTCTCTAAACATCTTAATTTCATCTTCAGGATACAATGGTCCAGTACCCACAATCTTCTCAAGATTTGTTATATCGTCCTCACCAGTATTATCATGAAAGTTCTGAATAATTTTTAGCGCATTAGCACCCGATAAAATTTTATGAGACATTATCAAGACTCCTTAAAAACATTTTATTTAATCCAAGCCCATGCTGAAGCAATGATCTAATTTTATTTTTTTCACGATTCTTAGCCCAATCAGCAATATTCTGACTTTTTAAATCTTTATCTCCAGCAAACGCTCTTAATCGAGCTGTTATATTTTTTAGTATTGAATCATCTTCAAGTTCATCATAAGTAAATTGTTCATAACCAACCAATAATACCTCCTCAAATGCAGCCATAAGAACTTCATTCATAAATAATTTATCTTCAGCTATCGCTTGTAGGTCAGTAGAGATTGTAATTTTGATTGCATAGCCTGATCTCTCAAAAGGTCCTGAAATCTCATTAGGATCAACTTCAATAATGTATGAAGTATTTCTTGGATATCCCATATCCATAAAATCTTTAGGTGTTGCGCTTTGCACATCAAAAAAGTTTGCATTTTCATTGATATTTGAAATACCTAATGCTTTCTTTGCAATTATTTGACCATGCTGGTAATCAATTTCAGGTAGATCTTTATTCGCAAAAATCGCAACAAACAAACTCGCTTGCGGGCCCCATAACAATATTTTTTCAAGCTCAAAGGGTACAGTTATTTCATCAGAACCTAATACATGAAGATTTTCGTTATACATAACTAAGCTCTCTTTTAGAACTGATTCCTCATAAACTACCCCAATATTAAAGTTTGTTAAATCAAGTTCATTTTCCTCAAATAATTCAAATTTAAGATTAGGCTTAATGATTGGAGATATTTCATTAACCGAAAAATCGTCATCTATATATTTTCTAACTTCAATTTGAAATTGATCTGCTGAATTAAGTTTCCACTCTAAATTATCAAGAGCTTCATTAAGATATTTGCCAGGCCTGATAATTCTTGGTTCATTATGTATGGCCACTACACCTCTCCTGTAATAAATTGAGGATTAAATTGTACGGTCCATAAGCTATCGTAATATTCAGATATAACCTCAAGATAGGCTTTATACTCAGCACCTTTTACTATTTCCATGCTTGCTCTTAATTCACTCTTTTTATCTCTAAACAAATCAAAACTCACCCCTAATGAACGATCAAGTAAATTTATTTGTTCTATAGGCACAATATCTTCAGTTTTTGAATCTTTATGGCCTAAAATTACAAATCTTGGAGCAAATTCTAATTCAAGCTTATCTTTAAAAAAGTTTTTACTTACGGCCACTTCAATATGTGCAATATATCTAAGTTTATCTCCCTTTCTCTCATGCCTAGAATTAGGGTTATTACTTATTGTAATTGGCCTACCCTTATTATCAGGAGTATTTGAGCCAAATGTATCAACAGGCTTAAAGAATTTTCCCAGATATTTTGATAGTTCATTGAAATCAGATTTTTTCTCAGGATCTTCCTTGCTCTTTCTCAGATTATTTAATGTTTCATTAAGATAACGCTTAAAGTGCTGTTCTGTGGAAAAAACAAAATCAGAACCAGCATTAATTTTTACACCTTCAATAAAAAGTTTATTTTTTAATCTTTTAGCCTCTTTATCCCATTTTTGGTGTGAAGGAGGTTCTGACATCTTTAAGATGTGATCAACCCTAGTATCATTTTTATTGCATCTGTAAACTCCAACTGCAAAAACATCATTTGATTTTGGATTTACATCAAAATAATCAATTATCATTTTGGGGTTTCGCATAATCGCAACTTTGTTAAGTTTTGATTTATTTAAATCCTGGTTCTCATCATAATCTTCAACAATCGCGTCACCCTCATCTTGTAAAAATAATTTTACTAATTCTGGATTTACCTCCTGTATTGCTGTGGAACCAGGCTTCTCAATAATAAGATTACCTTTATTAAAGTCCTGCTGATCTCTCATATATGAATTTTTTTGAACACCTTTTTTATCTAATATTTCATATGCAGTTATAAAAGGTCTAAGACTCTCCCTTAATCTTGGTCGAGGAGGCTCTAAATTAGATCTTTCTCCATCCACTTCTTTAATTAACTCAAATTCAATTTCCTGATCAATGATTTTTGGCCACCAAAAGTCCTCAATTGATTTTTTTAATTCATCGACTGTTATTTCAGTATCAATTAAAAGCATTGAGGTTCCAGTGTCCTCTTCGCTTCTGTGTGTAAATAACAAATCCTTTGCTATTAAATCTGCCTCTTCGTTATAAACAGGAATCGGATCCCCATCTTCGTCCAATTTTGGAAAAACACATACGCCTGTATAAGCCATACCATTTAATTGGTGATTTTTATGATACCCACAACCCATTAAGGCACTAATAGTGCCTTCTTCATACTTATAATTTTCCCTTTCTTTTATGTCTTCATGAATATAATTATGATTAAAGTTTGTATAAGCAAAAATTGTTGAAAATTGACTATTTGATGAAAATGCCGCTTTACCAAAACCATAGGATCCACCGGAATTTTGAGCATTTTCTGCTTTATCACCATCACCAGGTTGCAAAAACAACTTAAATATAGATGAGAGGGTAAATTCATCCTGTTTAAATGTGCCGTATAGGCCATGAGTATGAAAATCTTCAATAAAAATTAATCGAAGTTCTTCATTATCATCTTGATGGTCAAGAATACAATCAGACCTCAACTCGGGAATAAACGCTCTGCGATCATGAAAAGCATCTAAATCAAGATGATTAAGAAAGTTTTTTTTATGAGAACCAGTCAATATTACTTCTCGAACAACAATTTTTATCTTGGTACTAGGATCATTCTGGGCGTCAACTGAGTTTTGAATTGCTTCTCTAGCTAATAAATCTGCTCCATGATATTTTGAGTCATCAAGACGTTGTTTGACATCGTCTCCATAAATTGAACCACTTTTTTTGGTTAATATGAAATTCCATTTATTCATACAACGTTCCTAAAAAAAAGATGATGCGTGACTTTGATATTTATAGTTCTTTAACTTAACGCCCAAAAGGAGTAAAAGGCGAAAATCACGCATCAAGGCTTTACTAAAGTTTAAATTTAGCATTATTTTTTGACATTTCGGCTTTAAATTTTGCCTTCATGTTTCTTACTTCATTATCTAATGAAGAACAAATTTTATTTGCTTGCTCTTGAGTATAGTCATAGTTATTTATATTAGATAAGTTTCCAACTAACCTAATTAATGAAATCGCTTTATTTACACGTTTTTCAGCAAGCTCTTTAAATTTACTTTCTTTATCTTTAACCATTTTATTGTCCTCTATTGAACTCTATACAATCATATTTTACATAAGTTACTACATTTGTCAAATATATAATACATAATTAATTTATTTGCATATAATTATTAAATATGATTATAATCATATACAAATTAAATATATGTGTATATATAATGTTTAAACATCTTTTATTACTAATATTAATTACATACACTCAGTGTATATATATAACGGTATTAGCTGCTCATGAAATAGACGATTTAGTCGGTCATGAAGTAAGGGAAATTACTAAAATACCTAATAAAAATCTCATTAATGGGGTTCAAGAGAAGACTTGTAGAATTAATCCAGATGAGTTTTCAGTCCTCACTCTATCCGATATTGATCTTATGCTAAATGATTGTAAGAAGAATAATAAAAAGGTGTTAGAAATTGCTTACTGCAAAGATATTTTAAATAGCGGCATCATGATGGAAAAATTTATTTTTATAAGAAATAACTACTGCAATTTAAAAAATCCGTTTTTTAATGAATTTGTTAACGTTAACCTTAACAATAAATGTAGTTATTACATTAATAGCTGCTCATTAGGGATTGATTAATATGAGAGGCTTTATGCTTTTAGTATTTTTTATATCCAATATTGTTTTTGCTCACAACGATATCCTATCCATCGATGATTATATGAACGAACATCCCAGATGGAAAAATGAACTAAGTAACATTATTTATATTGGTACTCGATGCGGCATGGTTTTCTTTGAAGCATCTAATGAGGTATCAAAAGAAATTAATAATAAAAATGCTGAGAAGTATAGTTATGTATCGAAAATTTTTTTCTACAACACTTCGGATATTGCTGATAATAAAGTTATTTGGCCACCACATACGAGATTAATTCTAGAATTTTATGGTTATTTTTATAAACAAAATATATTTAAAAACTATTTGGGAAACGATGAATTTACAGGATTAATTAAAAAAGATTTGGAGACATGCATAGTGAACTATGATTTTTTTGAAAAATTGCCCAAAGTTATATCTTAAGAAAACTTGGGACTATTTTGATCAATATCCCACTTAAAAATCAGGATATAAGAAAATTTTATGATTTTTATTAAATCCCTCCTGACCATTAAAAAAATAAAAGGTCCTTTATAAAACTTAAGAATGTTTTAAAGCAATACGTTGGCTTAAGGCATGAGTGAGCTAACGGGGGTTTTTGATCGTTTTACCCTTTTAACCATGTCAGTTATTGGATGAGCTACTCCTTATGTAATTAATTTCATAGCAATAACCGTATGCCCTACGTTACAGGGCTAT
Source organism: Marinoscillum sp. (assembly GCA_038125345.1). GTDB lineage: Bacteria > Bacteroidota > Bacteroidia > Cytophagales > MED-G16 > MED-G16. Next base: position 6,565 of record JAYPDR010000075.1, read on the forward strand.
TAAATTAAAAGGAAATATATGAAATCAATGAATCAATACAGCTTAATTATTTTAGGAATTGTTTTAGCGCTTGGAATAGCTTTAGGTGGATATTTTGTTGGTCAAGTTTTATACAACGCTAAACTTAATACCGCTGAAGCCAAAGGTTTATCTGAAAGACGAGTTTATGCTGATTTAGCGCATTGGGACATAAACTACGGCGTAAAAGGTAATCAGTTTTCAAGTATTAAGGATCTTTATAAATCTGCTGAATTTGATAAATCAAAAATAATTTCTGTACTAAGAGAAAATGGATTAAATGATAATGAAATTAAAATTGGAGTGATTAATTATGATCGCAAAGAATTTAGAAATGAAGATCAAGTTTTAGTTGATACAGATCATATTTTAAGCGGAAGCATAAGTGTTGAAACTATGAAAGTTGACTTGATTCCAAAAGTTAGAACAAAACTGAATCAATTGCTTGCTCAGGGAATTGCAGTTCATAACAATCAACCTAGATATACATTTAATGGTTTAAATAAAATTAAACCGCAAATGTTAAAAGAGGCTACAGCAAACGCTCGAATTGCAGCGGGAGAATTCGCCAAAGTAGCCCAATCTAAAGTAAAAGGTATTCAATCAGCAAAACAAGGTAATTTTTATATTAGGGATGTTGGGGAAGATTACACTGATGATAGAAAAATAGAAAAAGATGTTAGAGTTGTTACAACAATATCTTTTTATCTAGATGATTAATTATTTTATTGACTCAGATACGCCTAAAGCCCTAAATCCATCAAACAGAGCAAGTGATTTTGCTACCTGGGTATACAAAAATACAGTCGAAAAAAAAATAGGTTTTGGAATACCGGTTAATAAAGAACGTCTAAAAATGGGCACTTATACCCATGAAATGATAGATGAATTTTTCAAAACCCAATGGATGATAAAAAAAAGAGGCGATGTAGAAAATTTTATTGAATGGAAGGTTATTCGAGACGAAAGTGATAATAGCCCTGAAAATATATTGTACTCATCAGCCCTAAAAATAAACAATAAACCAATCTCATGTCAACCAGACTTGGTTTTAGAGCATGTCAATAAAAATAAGATAATCATAATAGAAAGAAAATCAACAACTATTCCGGCAAATAGAGTTTCTTCAACAGGCTGGCCAAATATAGAGGCGCAGCTATGGTGTTACTCGTGGATTGATGATTGGAGCAAATATAGCGAGATATTTTTAATTGGACAAATATGGACAATTGCGGATGGAAGAAAAAAACCAATAATGATTGATGATCATTTTTTTTGGAAAAAAAGTGATCAAGCACATCATCAG
>JAYPDR010000076.1:0-2424 GCA_038125345.1 Marinoscillum sp.
GCTCCACCTGGCTTGTATTCAGGAGGAATATATGAGTCATACGGAAGAGGTTGGCTTATTAAACCAAGCTCAGACTTTGATAATGTAGTCAAGATGAATTCGTGGAATTCTATGAAAATTAAAGTTTATAAAAATACGGTCTCTACATGGATTAATGATCAGAAAATGATAGAATTACTTGATGATAAAATTGGTGAAGCTAACGGATCTATTGCCCTTCAGATACATGATGGTGGGGGAATTAAGGTAAGATGGAAAAATATATTTCTGACAAAAATTTAAAAAAATACTAGTAGGTTTTTGTAACGTCTTTATCTACGCATATTATAAAATCTGCTTTCATTAAATTTTCACTTTCTAGTTTGTTAATGTTTTCCTGCTCTACAACGGTAATAGTAGATATTTTGAGAGTTGGATTATAAATATTTAAATACCACATTATTCCTTGATAAAAATCTGAGTGATACGAGCCATTAAAGTGTATGAACTGATGATTTTCTTTCATATTAGAAGAAATAAAAAATCCCATAGTCGCATCTTTTATAGCTTGAGCTTTTACCATGTCGATGCTACCATGATCACCCATCATTTCAAGCATATTCTTATACTGTGATAATTCTAAATCAAATTTGACAGGTAGGGGAGCAATCCACTTCTTTTCACTCTCAGATAAAGAGTCTAATGCCTGAAAGCCACCTTTTTTGTAGACTTCTGAAGCATATCTTCTTGGTATGTTAGTTGCTATAAAATCTAACTTATTTTCTTTTGCGAAATCCACCAACGGTCTGTAGTCAGTTTGATAATTAGGCCACAATTTAGTGAGTTCATTTAGTTCTTTATCTGAAATTTTTTCATTTAGATAATCATCTAAATAAGCTTGCTGATCAGCTTCAAACATTTCTGCACCAAGAATCAGATTATTTCTTAAAAATCTATCTTTTATTAGCTCTAGCTGGAGCCAGTGTGCGATTGAATTATTATGAAACTCACCAAATAAAATGATACTAGAATTATCTAGTTTTTTAATCATTTTGCCGTATTTTGAAGGTTTACCATCACTTTTAAAAATCTTATAGGAGTACTTATGTTGAGAGAATAGATTAAAATTTGACTGAATTAAACAAAAAACAAGGAGAATTATCTTATTCACTGAAAGTATTAATAATTTTTAATAAAAGTACCAAGAAATATAGTTTAAAAGCAGTCACAATTCTCTGTTTTTAAAAAATCAAGGTATACACAGGCACTCTCTCCAGTAGGATTATAACTGAATGGGTATTCGCTCAATGCTATTGAATCATACGGTTGCACTGTATTTATTTTGTATCTTCTACTTGCATCAGTAATTACGTAAGTGCCATTTAAGCTATCACTTGAAAATTTAAAATAGTAGTAGTCCGTTAAGACAGAGTCAGTAAAATTAAAGTCGGGAACAAAAGCATTATCTAATGTAATAGTAAAATAATTTTGAAAAAGATCAATACCATGAATTTTTTCCTTTTTAAAAAAGCAATCTTCGTAGGAGTCTGTAAAAATGACTGGGTCATCTTCAATGTCTACACATGAGAGAAAGAATAGAAATGATAAGTATCTCAATTAAATTTTAATTTAAAGTAGAGAATTGTTAAAGCACAAGAACCTACAAAAATATTTGCTGAAATAACAGCTATATCTTGCTTGTTAAAAGCGTATATCAACCAGACTACATTACTAAGAAGAATAATTAAGATCATTGCCAAAGAGAGCTCTTTAGCAGATTTTAACTTCCATGTCTTATAGACTTGAGGGAAAAAGGTCACTCCTGATAAGAAAGCACCAAAAAGACCAATAATGTCAATTGTATCCATTTATCAATGTTTATGAGTATAGAACGAATGATAAACTTTTTTGTTCAATGCATCTCTAAAGATTATTTTAAGTTTATATCTTTTAATGACATGAGTCTTATTTTCAATAAATTCCTTTATGAGCCTACATTTGATCATAGATAAACGTAGAATAAAATTTTCAGAAATTAAAGAAATTTTGTGTCTTTTTATTTAAAAAAATTAGGGTCATTATAATGGAAATATTCAGATTCCTCATTGAAGTGAGTCTCACTGGATATCACTTCAAATACTCTCTTTGGATAACCATGAAAAAATTCTTCTTTTTTACTCATACAGAAATTTATTTCCCATTCTGAATAGGTTCTGTATCAGGCATTAATTTATTTAGAATTGTATAGACAGGGCAAAATTTTGTAAAAGGACTAAGTATCTGTAATATAGCAACTGCTAACGCTATATATATATAGTTAAACCCAAACTCGTTTGCTAATGCAATTGATACAATATATAATAATCCAACAATCCCATCATGTACTCTAACTTTTATAATGTCTCTTTCTGTTGTAACTGTTCTCATAGTTGTAAGTCATTTTAA
>JAYPDR010000076.1:2434-7858 GCA_038125345.1 Marinoscillum sp.
TAGTTATTAGTAATTTATTTCTATAAACATAATTTATTTTTTCAAATAATTTTACTACTGATCACAAAATGTAACTAATAAATTTTAATGACGTTCCCTTCTTAATGAAATATTTTTTAATTCTATTTATTTTATTTTATAATAATAACACTATGGCTCAAATTGAGGAACAGAAATATAAAATTCTGGAAACATTTGAAGATGTTCAAATTAGAGAGTATGAACCTGTAATATATGCATCAGTAACTACAGTTAATAACTCGAGCTCTCTCTTTAATATTCTAGCAGGTTACATCTTTGGAGCTAATGAAGATAATCAGAAAATTGCAATGACAGCACCAGTTCACATGCAAGCTGATAAATCTAATGATAATCAATCAACAACAATGAAATTTGTTATGCCATCAAAATATTCATTAGATGAACTCTCTAAGCCAACTGATCCAAGGATAGTTATGGAGAAATCTGAAGTTAAAAGATTTGCAGCAATTTCATATTCAGGATACAATAATGACTCAAAATTCAACTTATATTCTCTTAAACTAAGAGAAATTTTAGATAACAATAAAATATCTTACATTAACAAACCTATATATTTAGGATATGATGCTCCTTATAAATTCTGGAATAGAAAAAACGAGGTAATATTTGAGATTATTGATTAAGAAGTAAGTTTTTTTTCATGAACTCTTTTGAGAATTCAAATGAATTTTTTCTTGCATCTGGATTTCCTCCAACATCTACACCTCTCTCAACACAAAACATAAACCCTAATTTTTGAAGAAATGCATTAGACATGGGTATATTAAGATAATTCATAAGAATTTTACCATCAGATGTAAGCTTAAATATACAGTCACTAAAATTATAAGCTTTCTCATTTCTAATTACAGGAGAATCTCTGTCAAAAGAATGGTATGAGTTTTCATATACTGTTATATCTATATTTGATTTCATTTTTAATTTATTTACAAAGTCAACACATGGCTGAGCTGGAGTCCAATTATCTAATTCTCCAATAAGGATGTGAATTGGCGAATTTGAGAAATCTATATTCTCTGGGTCTATGAAGCAGGGAGGATAATACGCAAGATGTGAGTTAAAAGATAACTCTTTATTAATAGCATTTTTAACAGGTAGCCATGCTGAAAATAAGGTGACTCCTCCGCCCAAACTCCATCCTGTTATAGATATTTTATTTCTATCAATTAACGAATGATTAGAGAGTTTTTCAAGTGCTCTGTAGGAATCCAAAATCATTGCTGCTATTGTTACCTCATTTTGGGTGCCAACTGTTGTTGTTATACCTCGGCTTCTAAAACTATTTAATTCAAAGGTTGCAATTCCCATTTCTCTATACATTTGAAGATATTCTAGATGGTGTTTTGACCAACCCAAACTACCAGCAACACCAACTACTAAAGGATATTTTTTTTTTAGATTACTTGAATCTACTGGTATGGTAAGTTTCCCAAAAACCTCTTGTTTTTCTTGATAATCTAAGTTTTCAATTATATCGTTCAATGAGAAAGGGTTAGCACTTTCAAAAGTTATTATTTCCTCAAACTCCTGAGAATAGAGATTAAAAGAGTAGAAGAGAATGAGTACATATATATAGACTTTCATATTAACTTTTATTTCTAATTTTAGGTAATAAATATTCGAAGAAAAAGGCTGTTAAACAACAAATTCCTATTGTAAGTAGATAACCCTCCTCATCACTTATTCCCATATAGTTATCTCCTAAGTGGGATGTAGACAAAATAATTCCAGTGAATAAAAGAAAATAATAAAAAAGTTTTTTTATATAATAAATCATAAAAAAAGTCTCTTTCGAGACTTTATAATTTTAGTTATTAGATGAATTTTGTTCTTCGTAAAGAGCAGCTTCAGCAACAATATCACTTGTATCAAAATAACATTGAGTTGCAATTATTTTATCACCTTCCCACTGCCACCAGCAATGAAAAGTATTTTTTTGCTCTTCACCAGTGATTTTAGATACTCCACTCCAATCAGACCAATGATTGGTATAAACCTCCCCATTATTATACTCAACAGTAGTAATAACAGGATTAATATGTTGAATATTATCATATAGTAATGAATGAAAATTATAACCAGCTATAATTTCTTCATTAGTATAAACGTCATTATTTACCTTATGCACACCGTTTTCAGCAAAATATTCACTAGCAATTCCAAAATTCCCGCTTACGTAACCCTTAGCAAGTTTTTCAACTATTAGTGATCTCTCATCAGTTTGACTTGTTACTCCACTCCAATCAGAGCTATCAATGCTTGTGGAGTTACAAGACAATAAAAAAACAGCTAAAAATATTGTTAAAAATATGTTTTTCATTGTTTAAAATTTAAATATTAATAATAATCCAATATAAAAATTTAATTTAATTAATTCTTTATGATGATGAAATAATATCATTATAAAGATAAATTCTAGACGAATTAATTGATGTTTTTGAAAGATTTAGCATTGATTGTGCTACATGTTCAGCAGATATTGGTTTGTAATTTACAGGCATTAAAAATGAAAGTTTTGGCATAATAAATTGTGCAAACTTTTCTCCAATTCTTTTCTTTTTTCTTTTCCCTAGAAGGAGGGAGGGTCTGAAAATAAATGTATTTTGTATTCCAACATTAATAAGATCACTTTCCACTTCACCTTTTAGTTTAGTGTAGAAATTTTTAGACCTTTTATCTGCACCAACACTTGAAACTAATAAAACCTTACTTGATCCAGCTTTCTTTGCCTCATTAGCGACATTAATTGGTATATGATAATCAATTTTTCTATATAATGATTTGTTAAAATTCACTTCTCTTTGCGTAGTTCCTATACATAAAAAAATTATATCACAGCCTTTAACAACAGATGCTAATGATTTTTTATCTTCAAAATTAATAATATGATTATTTGCTTTTTTGTCATTAAAAGTAAGAGGGTATCTAGAAATGATATTTAATTCTTTAAAGTAAGAGTCTTTAATAAGAAGGTCTGTTAGAATAGATCCTATAAGTCCAGTTGAACCAAAAACAGCAGCTTTCATATAAATTTAATTTATTATTTTTCTTAAATTCTCTAATTCTAATGGATGAAATTTTCTAAATTTTCCAACTTTGAGAGACCCCAATTGTATATTCATGATTCTTACTCTTTGTAGACTTTTTACTTTATAATCAAATTCACTACACATCTTCCTTATTTGTCTATTAAGACCCTGAATAAGTATAATTTTAAAGAGATAATTATTGATTTTTTCAACTGTACACTTTTTGGTTGTTATATTTTTTAATTTAACTCCACTACTCATTTTTAAAATAAAATCTGATGAAATCTTTTTATTAACTCTAACAATATATTCCTTTTCATTCTTATTTTCAGCCTTTAGAATTTTATTTACAATATTTCCATCATTTGTTAAAAAGATTAGCCCCTCACTATCCTTATCTAGTCTCCCTACAGGAAATAATCTCTCTGGATATCCTAGATAATCTATGATGTTGTTATTTATATTTTGATTTGTTGTGCATTCTATACCAACAGGTTTATTAAAAATCAGATAGTTAAATTTCTTTTTCGAACTAGGTTTATTAATAAGTTCACCGTCTACTCTGATTTCATCATTAAGAGATACCTTGATGCCTAGATTAGCTAATTTATTATTTACAGTTATTCTCTTTTCTTCAATAAGCTTATCAACACCTCTCCTAGAGTAGGATCCCTTCTCACTTAAGAATTTATTGAGACGAATTAAATTATCTTCATTCAACTTTAAGCTTTTTTATAAGAGACTCTTTAGCTTGCTTTGAGTAATTACTTGGAAATTTTTTAATTTTCTCTTTTTGATGTCTAATATGAGCTATTTGTCTTTTCTCAAGAGTTTCAATTACCTCTTTAGTTTCTTTCCTTTTTTTTCTAGCTAAAAAGGATTTAAACATTCTAAGTACCTTCTTCATAATTATGATATTTAGATTAAGAAATCATGCTTATGACTAAGGTAGAAATATAGATATAAAAGTCAAAATGTGAATGAGTTAAAATTTTTTTTTTAAATCATTTTTTTATTGAGTAGAGTTATTATTAGAAAAATTTATAAAACTATATACTTTAGAGAAGGTAACGGTTTTAGGCTACGCAGAATTTAAAAGTAAAGTAGGGGGATTGGATTAACTAATTTTCTAGAGTTAAAAAAAACCCTCTTATCATTAGAGGGTTTTTTATTTTTTTTAGTTTATTTATAATTCTCCTTTTTTCCATGCATATCCAAGAGATAATGCAGCAACAAGATTTAAAATCATAACAGGAATAGGTGGGTGAATTTCACCTGTCAATAAAAATATCCAGTCGGGAAGTACCCATCCTAAATGAATTATAAAAAGCATTAATGCAGCAGTTTTAGCAGATTCAACTACTTTTATATTCATAGCAACAACGAGAGCGACTAACATTGAAATAGCAATTACAATAAATACAATATGTATCAATGTAATAGCTTCTTTACCTACTTCATTAATTCCTGGCATCTGACTAAATACTAATTCTTCCATCATATCAGGATTGAATGAAACTAGTATTAGAGGCACAAGAGCTAATAAATCAATTACAGCAGTTACAATTAATAAATTTTTAAATTTTTTCATAAGTAATAGTTTGATTTAAAGTAGAAAAATAAAGTATTTAATTTAAAGTATAGTTATTTAAAATTATTAATTGTTAAATAATTATTTGGTAATAGTATAATAATATTCTTATGTCATTTTTGACAAATTATAGCAATTATTATATTATAATTTAGTTTTAATTTATAAACCCTCTTTATAAGAGGGTTTTTTTGGTTTATTCATAAAATACCGTTATTTCTGGATTACAAACAGAAGAAGCTTCTACTAATATTACTGTTCTTTTATCCTCATAAAAATTTACCATTACTTCTTCCTTGATATCAAAAAAATCTGGGATATTATCTCTTATAAGACCATAAAATTCATCTGGAATATTTAATGTATCACAATTAAAAGTTAAAATAACTTTAACATCATTAGTATCAGATAGTTTTTCAATATCTACATTAAAAACCTTATGATTTGAATCATCTGAACGATAATCTGGCTCAATATAAAAAAATATTTCATTATTTAAATTAACTTCTTTTGTCCAAAGCATATCTTTTGTCAAAAAACCATAACCTGTACCTTGCCAAGTAATCCTTAATTGATAAGGGTTATTAAAAACAACATCTTCTTCTTTACTACAACCAATAAGGAAAACTGATAAGATTAATAAGTATCTCATACTTTAAATCTAAAAACATCTGACCTAAAAATCAATTATTAGCAATAATGGGGTTTTTTGGTTTATTCGTAAAATACCGATATTTCTGGATTACAATTATAATCGGAAGA
>JAYPDR010000077.1:0-7739 GCA_038125345.1 Marinoscillum sp.
TTCCTAATGATTTCCAGAGCTCATATGCACTCTGCCCGTCAGAACCAGCAGCTCCTGTTGCTCCAGCAGCTCCAGTATCACCCTTGTCTCCTTTGTCTCCTTTTGCACCAGCCGCTCCGTCTGATCCAGCAGCACCAGCAGCACCTTTGAGTGAAGCAATAAACTCAGCCTCAGTCCCTAAATTTCCTAATGATTTCCAGAGCTCATATGCACTCTGCCCGTCAGAACCAGCAGCTCCAGTATCACCCTTGTCTCCTTTGTCTCCTTTTGCACCAGCGGCTCCGTCTGATCCATCAGCACCTGCGGGTCCTGTAAGACCAGCTGGTCCCTGGATATCTGATAAAAAATCAATCTCGTTCCCAGTATTTCCCTGATCAAGCCAGATCTGATACGCACTCTTCCCATCTGTCCCATTATCTCCCTTAGGTCCTGTAATAGAAGCCAGAAAAACTGCCTCTGATCCAGTATTACCTGCATCTAGCCATGTCTGGTAGGCACTTTTTCCTGGAGAACCGTCTGCACCAGCAGCACCAGTAAAATCAATAGTTGTGAAGCTAGTCCCATCTGAATAATTGAGCGTGAAGGTCCCATCCCCGTTATCGACAGTAGATGCAACACCCACTCCATCTTCTCCCCCAGTACCAGTACCTGCAGAGACAGCGTATAATGCGTAAGGGACGCTGAGGAGCTGGGAAGTACCCAAGTCAACTCCATCAACCTTAACATTTAAGTAGTATGTGCCATTCCCCCAATCTATTTTGGAGAAGTCATTCACAGTAGATCCTTTCCCAATAACTATTCCGTCAGCAAGACCATACTTATTAGTGACAACCGTATGTGCTTCAGTGTAAACAGCATTTCCTGCGAGAGTCTGGATACGAAATTGGAACTGAACTCCTTGATTTGCTCTAATATTTCCAGAGGCATCACGTACAATTGCTTGGTAATTAAATCCTTGTGGCGCCTGACTAAAAGAGAAAAAAATAACAGAAAAGAATAGGGATATTACAGAAATAAATTTCTTCATATAAAACATTTTAAAAAATAAGTTTACAATCTAGTTAATTTGAGTCTTTTTTAAAAGCTTTAAAGATCAATAATGCTTGAAATTACATTTCACATAACTCTGTAAAAGAGCCTAAATCTAAGGCTTGATTTAATAGTATATGACCATTTTGATCAATAAGTAAATTGATAAGAAGGTTTGCCTCAGGAATTTCTCTTTTTGCAAGAAAATAAAAATGTCCCTCAATCTCAAAGTGGTTAATTGAGTTATATACTGGCATAAGAATTTCTCCACTTACACTTGAGTATAATCCAGAGCCTTCCTCGGCTTCTACTTTAATAATTGAATTTAAGCCTTCAGAAAGAAAGGTGAACTCATCAAAATCAATAATATTTTCTTTATTAAGAATATTAATTAATACATTTTTTTCTTCCCCTTCTGCAAGAACGACACTATCGCTTAATGAGATTATCTTCTTCCATACTGGATCTAATATCCTTTCCCCACTCAAATCCATCAACCCATATCTCTCCTCAAGAAAAAGATAATTTTTGCCCATTGGAGAGAGGAGGTTTGTAAATTTTGGAGGAAGTAGAGACAAACTTGGAATATTAAATATTCCAATCTTTTCCTCATTAATAATTATTAAGTCTTCTTCAGTATAGCTAGTTATTCCATCATACTGAGGTTCAAGTATGATTTTTCCTTCAGTATCTGCTATCCCTTTTTTTCCATTACTTTCAATAAGAAAAAGTGAGTCTGAGATAACATCATTTGGGACATATCCCCTTACCTTAAGCTTCTCTCCAACATAGAGCTTTTTACTTGTCTTATTATTCATTTTCATGAGCTCTGTCTGAGAGATAGAAAATTTTTTTGATAGGTAACTGAATGTATTTCCGCTTTCTACAATATAAAAGTATTCAGCTGATGGCAGCTTGCTCCCACTATCATCTAAAATATACTCTTCATCCAAAGAGATTACTTTTATGTATGTCTTCTTTCCATATTTTGAGTTGAGAACAGAAAGAGAAGTTTTCTCTGGTAAGACAACCTGCACTGAATCAGAGAAATACAGCGCTTCTTTCATATCGTCTCTGTACCAGAAAACTTGATCAGTAATAGTTTTCACAGAGTCAATATTATCTAGGAGTAATTCCCCGGTATTAATATTTTTAATTTCCCACTTATCATTTCTTTCTGCAATAAAATATTCTTCCGATCGGATTATATCTTTATAAAACATTGAGAAAGGGACAGATAATTTATCACTTATCACTCGCACTCCTAACTCTGAAGTAACTGTAAAGCCAAATGGATATGAATCCACTCTATGATCACCAGACGAAATAATAGTTTCCATGTTTTTATTAAGGAGTTCTTCGTAATTATTTTCTGAAAATACTAGGATAGTCTCATTATCAAAATACTCATAATCCTGATAATCAAAACTTACTGAATAGTCAAGGTTTAGAGCTCTCTCTTCAATGTCTTCACTTGTAGAAACAGAAAATAATTCTGATGTGTTTTCAAAAATTAGAAATGGGCCCTCCTTAGAAACATCATAGAATATAAAGTCATAAATTCTATCTCCTAGAAATGAAGAGAGTGCGTAGGAATTGTTTTTAGATAAAAGAATATATCTCCCATCTACTAAGTATGCATTTTCAATTTCTTCGTCTAAGATCTCGAATCCTGACTTATGAATGATTTTTACTCTATCATCATAAGAAATTTTAATAAGTCCTTTTCCTATGTCCTCAATGAAATTAATGTTATTGGCTCCAAATAAATTTTTGAAATTTCTATTAACAATTTGTTTATAGTTACCACTCTCCAAAATAAAATAATCTAGGTTAGAGAAGGAGCAAAACACATCTTTAGGAAAAGCATACTCTACCTTTTTAATAATTATATCACCTCCAGTATCAATAAATGATGTCTCATTGTCCTCATGAATTCCGAGAAGATACTTCTTATCAATCATTGAAATTCTCTTAAGAGAGTCTTCGTAAGACCTCTCTAACTCTACACTATTAAAAATTTTCATGTCTCTATCATTCGAATGATAAAGGATATCTAATGCTTTTTTATTGATTTTACTTTCTGGATATTTTTTGATGTACTCTATAATCTTTTCAGTGTTATTGCTTAACCCATAAAACTTAAAAATTAGATATTCAAGAGAGTCACGAAATGGAGTATCGGGGTTTTTAGCTAAAAAATTTTCGAAAGATTTTAAAGATCTTTCTGAAGTCTCATCTCTGAATAGAAGTTCATCATAGAGAGATTTTGCGATACTGTACTCATCTGAATCTCTGAAAGTATCCATAAAATCTTTATACCCTTCCCATGTATTTACTTTTGATGCAATAGCAAACTCTAGCGAATGCCATTTCTTCTTAGAGATATCAAAAAACTTTGAATGAGGGTGATCTCTCATGTATTTTTTATATTCACTTATAGTGTTAATAGAAGAAACAAATGCAAACTCTACTGAGTCTATAACCGAAATAACAGAGTCGATCTTGGGAAGAGTAATCCCTATCTCATCTAACTCTTCAGCCTCTTTTGGGGAAGAATTGGGAAATTTTTCCTTAGATTCTTTAATAAAAAAATAAGCTGAATCGAGCTTATCTCTGTCTCCTGCATCTTGAAGATAATATAATGAATACAAGAAGTACTTTCCTGAGTTCTCAATATTTTTCTCATCAAACTTGAGCAATATCTCTCTCAGCGTCTCCATCTCAGAATTTTCAAATTGCTTGTACGCTCTCTTAAGACTCTGGGAGAGAGAGAGTGACGGAGAGGAAAAAAAAATAAAAATTAATAGTATTCTAAACATTAAATCATTCTCCTTTTGATATGTAAGGGACAGAATTTGTTATGAGCATATTATTAATTTTTTTAATATTATCTAGAACTTGATCGTAAGACTGTCTCATCTCCAACCATTCCGAGTGTAGATCATCATACCTCAACAGGTGTCCTCTTGTTAGCGGAGGTATACTTCCATTAACAGTAGAGAGCAGATCAAGTAGATGAGAGTCAAGTTGATTTCTAAAATTAATAACATCCTGAAAGGTTTTCTGCCTAGGTGATATAAGCTCTTTCTCTGTCTCATCTATAAGCTGTACCGTCTCTTTTGAGAGAGAGATAATTTCTTCATAGTCAGGGCTTATCCTAGCTGTTAACTCACTAAGCTGGCGCCTAGCATCCTGTATCTTAGACAGGCTCGAGTAGATGTCATCTATGTCATTATGTATTTTTTCTAAAAGCTCACTCTTACTAGAAAAATCTTCAGCACTTGTCTCTTGACGAGGGTCAGCAATGATACTAAAGTTACTTTCACTCTTGAAATTTCCATATGTTAGAGTTACAGAGTACTCACCAGGAATTGTGTTATATGAGCTAATATATCCATCCGATCCCCTGGGAACCATTACTTTATCTGGGAGAACAAACCCATTGACATCTCCATCCCACCTAACAGAAGAGTATCCTTTCTTCAGAGTAATTTTTTTAGCATTATACTTTTCTTTACTTGAGAAAGATCTGACGACTTCACCTTCACTATTTCTAATTTCTATATTTATATGAGTAGTGTCATCCTCGTTATAGTCTCTTAACAAATAATTAATTTCTGTCCCATAGTATGGGTTCTGTCCTAGAGGTCCTTGTCTTCTCATTGAGGAGAAGAGAACCTTGTGGTTATCTTTAACATCAAACATATGAACGCTCTTGTCTTTTAACCCATCTGCTATCTGTTGCACAGAGGACAAATCATCATATATCCAGAATCCTCTACCCTGAGTTGCAGCAATAAGATCATTCTGATGAACTAATAAATCCGTTATGGGGACAATTGGAAGATTCCTCTGCCACTTATCCCATTTCAATCCCCCATCAAGAGAGATATACACTCCTCTTTCCGTCCCTGCATAGAGAATATTTTTTCTTTTTTTATCCTCCCTAACCACTCTGACAAAGCTCTCAACATCAATTCCCTCACTGTAGATTTTCCATGACTTTCCGTAGTCAGTTGACTTGAGAACGTACGGACTGAAATCTCCAAATTTATACCTATTAAAGGCAATATACACTGTTGCCGGATCATGAGGTGAGACTTCTATTGAACTTATCATCCCCTCCTCAAGTTCTGGAGAAATATTTAACCAACTCTCTCCAGCATCTCTTGTTATATAAACAAGTCCATCATCTGCTCCTGAATATATAACATTTTTGTCATGAGGAGATTCTGCCACATAGTAAATAGTGTGGTACACTTCACCCCCAGCTCCCTCGTTAGTAATAGGTCCTCCTCCTGGCCCCATATTTTCTTTTTTATTTCTTGTAAGATCAGGACTTATTTCTTCCCAGCTTATGCCTCTGTCACTCGTCTTGAGCAGTTTGTTTGCAGCGTGGTAGATAACATTAGGATCATGCATCGACACGAGTATTGGAGCATTCCAGTTAAATCTGTACTTCTGCTGGTCTGATGGCTCTCCTAGTCCAAGAGATGGATATGCCATAATATCTTTAGAGTTATCAAGATCAAGATTATATTCAGTAATGATACCCTGGTAACATCCTGCATATATAAGAGTTGGGTTATTAGGATCAAAAGCTACGTGAGCTGACTCACAACCACCTACTCCAGCAATCCAGTCCTTCCAGCTAATTCCATTACTGAATGTGCTGCTCTTAATTGCTACAGTAGAGTTATCTTGCTGACCACCATACACCCAGTATGGGAACCTGTTATCTGCATTCACTCTATAGAACTGAGCGGTTGGCTGATTTTGTTGTGTTGACCAGGACTCTCCCCCATTAAAAGATATATTTGAGCCACCGTCATTTGAGTTAATCATAATATCAGAGTTACCTGGGTTTATCCACAGGTAGTGATTGTCTCCGTGTGGTACTGGGATATTGACAAATGTTTTTCCCCCATCTATTGACTTCATCATCGGAGCATTAAGCACATAGACTACATTTTCATCTGATGGGTCAGCGTAGATATGCATGTAATACCATGAGCGTGCTCTTAACACTCTCTCATCGTTAATCAGTCTCCAGGATTCTCCCCCATCTTCAGACTTATATAATCCACCATCAACTGACTCTATTATTGCATACACTAACTTTGGATTAGCTCGAGAGACCGTCACTCCAATCTTTCCCATTAAAGATTTTGGGAGACCATTCTCAACTTTCTTCCAAGTATCTCCTCCGTCTACTGTTTTCCAGATACCGCTACCTTCTCCACCACTTCTCACGAACCAAGGAAGCCTCTGATGATCCCAGAAGGACGCGTATAATACTCTAGGGTTCGTGTAGTCCATAGCTAGATCATTAGCGCCTGAGATTCCATCGACATACAGAATTTTTTCCCATGACTTCCCTCCATCAACTGACCTGTAGACTCCTCTGTCTTTTGTCTCTCCATATGGACTTCCCTGAGCAGATACATACACTATCTCTGGATTCAGAGGGTGAATCCTAATCTGAGAGATGTGCATAGTCTGTGTTAGTCCCATATGCTCCCATGTGTCCCCACCATCCACTGACTTGTAGACTCCATCGCCTGACGAGGTCATAACGCCTCTTACTGGAGACTCTCCCATCCCTACATATACAACATTATTATCACTCTCAGAAACGGCTACTGCCCCAACTGATCCAGTACTAAAGTATCCATCTGAGATATTTTTCCATTCGAGACCGGCATCATCTGTTTTCCATACTCCACCACCTGTAGTACCCATGTAATAGACTTGGTCATTTCCTGTTACACCAGTGGATGCTGTGGATCTTCCACCTCTAAATGGTCCGATATTTCTCCAGTTGCCAGCTTGAAATAGAATTGAATCAACTGTAATTTTTTCTTTTTTTGCTTCAAACGTGTCAGTAGACTTCGATGAGAAAGCAATGAATAATGAGAGTATAGTAAAAATGTATTTCATAACTTTATGCTAATGTTTTCTCAAATGTAATATGAAAATAATGTTTAATAAATATTCTGTATTTATAGTTTCTATTTTACTACTAGCAGTTATTATGATAAAGCCTCTTGATAGATCGTCATTAGAGGAGTCTGAGTACTACATAAAAACTCTTGAAAAATTTAATCTCTTAGATGAGAATATAGATGCCGGAGATACTATAAAAGTTGGGTGGGGAAAAGAAAGTTTAGTCCCACCGTTTACAATGCCTATGGCTGGGTATGGGGCAAGAGATGGAGAACACTTTGATGGAGTTAATGACTCAGTATGGGTAAGAGCTGTTGTTTTTGATAATGGGAAAACACGCTCTGCATATTTATCTATGGATCTTCTAATCGTACCTCCAAACCTAGACCATAGTAAGGTTAGTGAAGGGCTTGAAATTGAGATGAAAAATATTTTTTTTACAGCAAGCCATACTCACTCGAGTATCGGAGGATACCTCGAAGGGCTAGCAGGTAATCTTTTTGGAGGAGAGTACGATAAAAAAAATCTTGAATTTATAACTTCTCAAGCGAGGAGTGCACTAGAGAAAGCGCTCGAAGATTTAGAGAAAGCAAAAATTGGATTCGGATCAGTGTATGCTTCAAACTACATTACGAATAGGTTAGTTGGCGACTCTTTGGGAACATATGACCCATACCTAAGAATTTTAAAAATCGACAGAGACGACGGAAAGAAGGGAGCTATCTTCTCTTACTCAGCTCATGCCACTTGCTTTGGACATA
>JAYPDR010000078.1:0-7677 GCA_038125345.1 Marinoscillum sp.
TAGACAACCTATATAACACTATATACGAGGCAATATCTAATACATATGGTAAAAGTAATGTTAAATTAGTTTCTGGAGTTTCTTATAAAAATGATGGAAATTATTATGAAATGATTGAAGAAAACATTGATATGGCTATCAGAGAAGCTAGAAAGTCAGATTATATTGTTTTATGTTTAGGTGAGAACTCATATACAGAGAAACCTGGTGATTTAAATGATTTAAGTATTCACAAACTTCAATCTAAATTAGCTCTCAAATTAGCTGAAACTGGCAAGCCAATTATATTAATCTTAAATTTAGGTAGACCTCGATTAATCACTGATTTTGAGCCACTTATGAAAGCAGTAATAAATATTTACCTACCAGGAAACTTTGGTGGAGATGCTCTTGCTGATATAATCTCAGGAAAAATAAACCCTTCTGGAAAACTACCTTATACTTATCCAGCATTTCCAAATGCATTACTTCCGTATTATTATAAACCTTCTGAGATACAAAATAATGCACAAGGTGCTTATAACTACGTTGGTGAGGTTAATAATTTATATGATTTTGGTTATGGATTGAGTTATTCAGAGTTTACTTACAGTGATTTAAAGACTGATAAAGACTCATATACCTTAAATGATACAATAAATATTAATATAAATGTTGAAAATACATCTCAAATAAATGGAACAGAAATTGTTCAGTTATATTCATCAGATCTATATGCATCAATAACTCCTGATATTAAAAGACTTAGAGATTTCTCTAGAGTAATATTAAATGCTGGTATAAAAGAAACAGTTTCTTTTAATTTACCTGTTAGTGAATTAGCATTTGTTAACTCTGATAATGAGTTTGTTGTTGAACCAGGTAAATTTAAATTACAAATCAATAATTTATCAAAAGAGATTACTATTGAATAATTGTTATATAATTTATATTATGTTAAATAAGATATGTTAAGTATATTATTATTTATAGCAGTTTTGATTCAGGATATTCATGAAAAGGATAAAATAAATAAATTATTAGATAAACTTCATCTTTACGCAAGTGAGGCTAACGGAATTAAATATTTTGAGCTATATTCTAATGATGCTGTATTTTTTGGTACTGATGCAACTGAAAGATGGTCTATTGATGAATTTAAAGATTATGCTTTAGAAAGATTTAATTCTGGGACTGGATGGACATACAAAACAATTCAGCGTAATATATTTATCAATGAAAACACTGCTTGGTTTGATGAAGAACTTATTAATGAAAAGTATGGTGTTTTTAGAGGGACTGGTGTATTAGTTAAAACTAATGATAATTGGTTAATTACTCAGTATAACTTATTACTTCCTATACCTAATGATCTATTATTAAAATATGCAGATGAAATTAAACAATTTTTAAAATATGATAATTAAAATAATTAGATGGGGATTAAGATTACACTCTTTTTTTCATATAATTGAGTTTATAACAGCTATATTTGAATCAGCCTATATAACTGCCTCTATTGCTTTTTTTGCTGCATTATTAGAGTTATTAGCTAGTATATATTTACCTAAAGAACATATACATTTAAAAGGATTAATTTCTGATGTACATGAAGATTGTAAAGATGAGAATGAAAAGTAAGATATACTATTGAAGGTTAAGAATCATTTGGTATATTCTTTCTGCATTTTCATAGTCCTTTTTACCCATATATGCTCCTCTTAAAACTTCTAAATATTCAATATTTTTAGGATCTCTTGAAATAGAAATGGTTAATATCTTAATTAGATTATCATTATCACCTAAAATTGAAAAAATTGGATAAATAGTACTTATATCTTCATTAGATATTTCCTCCCCTTTCATTTCAATATAATTTATAGCAAATCTTAAAGCATCAGAAATTCTAGCATTTCCTTCTTTCTTTAATCTATTTGATTCAGATTGATATCTATTTTTTAAAGCTAAAAAGTCGAGGTTTCTTTCTAAGTCATAATAAGGTTTAGCATTAGCTTTATAAGCGTCAAGAAGGTAAAGGAGAGCTCTATCGTTATTAGGTTCGAATTGTAGAGTTGTCTTGTAAGAATCTATTGAGCTTTTAAATACTTTATCTAATGTGTCTAGTTTTACTTTTTCTGATAAGTCAGTTCTTTCTGATAATGCAAGACCTAAATTATAATATAATACTGCCCTATTAAAATGCAAACTAGGATTTTCAGGATCTAAACTTAACCTTTCATCAATTTTCATTCTAGCTTCATCAACTTTGTCAAGTCTCATAGCAATATTAATTTCAACAGATGGATAATAGTTATTTTCAGGAAAAAGATCTTTAGCTTTATTTATAAGAGTAATAGCTCTTTCAAAAGAATTACATTCATCAAAAAGTTCACAATTCTGATATAATATATTTACAGAATTTTGATAAATAGTATTTGAATTTTTTGAATTTAAGACATTTCTCTGCATTAATTTATCGTAAAAATTTAATGCTTCATTATATTTTTGTAATTGTTCAGCCACAAACCCACCATATAAAAGCCCTAATGTATCTTCAGGATTCACACGAAGAGATAATTTAAAAGCGTCATAAGCTTCTTCATAATTTGCCTCATTTGTGCCCTGTAATGCAGTAATAGCTTGATTTATAAAGAAAGATAATAGATTCTGTCTTCCAGCAGTTGTATTTTGAATTATAGTTACGTCTTTTGTTGGAATATCAGTTCCTATTTTATCGTAGGACTCAACTGCTTTTTCAATAGCCAAATTATCCATTTCTGGAAAACCTTTAGCAATAGCTGCGTAGACATCTCCCCTAATTAACCAAGTATCTGCTTTTGTATTATTTTTATCTGAGAGAATTGCAGCATCAATCTCCCCTTTAGCAATAACTAATAGTTCTTTAATTTCATTTAAATCAGTTTTTAAAGCTGCTTTATCCAAAGAAGATTTAGCTTTTCCTGGACTTCCTTTATATTGAGAGTATGAATTAAAAACTAAAAACATCAACATAAAGGGTAAAAATATTTTTTTCATTTTTTTGGTCTTTATTTTTTACAAATTTATAAAATTATTCTTCTTCGTCATTAAGATTTTCAATCTTAGCTACAGAGGATATTTCATCATTTTCAGAGAGTTTAATAAGCCTTACTCCCTGGGTAGCACGCCCCATAACCCTAATATTTTCATTAGTTATTGAAGTTCTTATTGTTATTCCAGATTTGTTAATAATCATCAGCTCATCGTTTGTTTTAACCTCTTTAATCGAAACTAAATTCCCAGTTTTTGATGTGATTTTAAGAGTCATAACCCCTTTTCCACCTCTTTTTGTAATTCTATAATCGTTTATAGATGATCTTTTTCCATATCCATTTTTAGATACTACTAAGAGATCAGAGTCTTCTCTGGAGACGCATATCATACCTATTACTCTATCAGAGTCATTTTCTAGCTTAATACCTCTAACACCAGATGCTGTTCTTCCCATTGGTCTAACATTACTTTCATGGAAATTAATTGCTTTTCCTGATCTTTTAGCTATTATAATATGATTATTACCGTTAGTCAATTTAACATCTAATAGTCTATCATTCTCTCTAATACTAATTGCATTAATACCATTAACTCTTGGCCTTGAATAGGCTTCTAATTTAGTTTTTTTGATAATACCATCTTCTGTGCACATAACTAAATAATTATTATTTAGGTAATCTTCATCAGTAAGATTTGTTATGTTGATTACTGATCTAATTGTATCTCCTGGCTCTATATTTATCAAGTTCTGTATTGCCCTACCCTTTGAAACTTTTGATCCTTCTGGAATTTCCCAAACCTTTTTCCAGAATACTTTACCATATTCAGTAAATATTAACAAGAAATTATGAGTGGATGCTATAAATAAATGCTCATTAAAATCATCATCTTTAGTTTTTACTCCTTTAGCACCAACTCCTCCTCTACTCTGTGTTCTATACTCATCAAGAGATGTCCTTTTAACATATCCTTGATGAGAAAAAGTTATAACCATATCCTCATCTGGAATCATATCTTCAACTGTAAATTCTTCAGCTGAATGTTCTATTTCAGATCTTCTTTCATCACCATATCTTTCTTTTATTTCTGAAAGCTCATCCTTAATAATATCCATTCTTTTACCTCTATCAGATAAAATATCCTTAAGTTTTTCAATTTGAATATTAAGTTCCTCATTTTCTTTTTGGATTTTTTCTCTCTCAAGGCCTGTTAATTTCTGAAGTCTCATCTCAAGAATAGCTTTTGATTGAACTTCTGAAAGCTTGTATTTTGACATTAATCCAATTTTAGCTTCTTCTGGACTTTTAGATTTTTTAATTAATTCAATAACATCATCAATATTATCAAGAGCTATAATATATCCCTGTAAAATATGGGATCTCTTTTCAGCTTCAGTAAGCTCATATTGTGTTCTTCTAGTTACAACATCATGTCTATGAATAACATAATTTTCAATTATTTCTTTGAGATTAAGAGTTTTTGGTTTCCCATTAACTAGAGCAACATTATTCACTCCAAACGAAGACTGAAGTTGAGTGTATTTATACAGATTATTAAGGACTACATTAGGAATTGCATCTCTTTTTAAATCATAAATAATTCTTAAACCATTCATATCTGATTCATATCTTATATCACTTATACCATCTAATTTTTTTTCATTAACTAACTGAGCAGTTTTCTCAATCATTGATGCTTTATTTACCATATAAGGAATTTCAGAAACGATAATTTGATTTTTTTCATTATCATTTATTTCAATTGAAGCCTTAGCTCTAATAACCACTCTACCCTTTCCAGTTTCAAAAGCAGACTTAACTCCTTGATAACCATATATTATACCACCAGTAGGAAAATCAGGTGCTTTAATGAAAGTCATTAAATCCTCAATTGTACAATCATTATTATTTATATAATGAATAGTGCCATCAATTACTTCAGATAAGTTATGTGGAGCCATATTTGTTGCCATCCCTACAGCTATACCGCTTGAACCATTAACTAATAAATTAGGAAATTTAGAAGGCAATACTGTTGGTTCATTTAACGTATCATCATAGTTTGGACGGAAATCAACTGTATCTTTATTTATATCTGAGAGAAGTTCATCTGAAATTCTTTTGAGTCTAGCCTCAGTGTACCTCATTGCAGCGGGTGAATCGCCATCAACAGAGCCAAAATTACCTTGTCCATCAACTAAAATATAACGAAGTGACCAGGGCTGTGCCATTCTTACCATTGTCTCGTATACAGAAGAGTCACCATGAGGGTGATATTTACCCATAACATCCCCTACTATTCTACCAGACTTCTTAAAACTTTTATTATAATTAACTCCCATTTCAAGCATCCCATAAAGAACTCTTCTGTGTACAGGTTTTAATCCATCTCTAACATCTGGAAGAGCTCTAGAAACAATTACAGACATAGAATAATCTATGTAAGCACCTTTCATTTCATCCTCAATATTTACTGGAATTATGTTTTGATTTTTATCTTCGATCATGGGTATATTTTAAAAGAAATTTCCTTATTCAAATATACTATATTTTAAATCAAAAAAAGTAAAAAATTACTTATTTAGAAGGGATTTTACGGCTATTTTGATGTCTTCATTTTTTACAAGAAAACTGCCTGAAACTAGTATGTCAGAATATAGAGAATGTAGCTTTTCAGAATTTAAATTATTCACTCCCCCATCGACAGAAATTTTAAAGTTATTTTTCATTTTATATTGATTTAACAATTTTATTTTTTCAAATGTAGAAGAAAGAAACTTTTGCCCTCCTTCACCTGGAAAAACAGACATTATAAGAATCATATCAACTTGTTTAATATATGGTTCTAAAAACTTGATATCAGTATCTGGATTAATTGCTACTCCAGCTTTAATTTTATTTGATTGAATTTTATTAATGCATTCATTCAGCTTAGAATTTTTTTCAAGATGAACAGAAATATATTCAGGTTTTAAATCAATATATCTTTGAAGGTATTTAATTGGTTTGTCAATCATTAAATGAATATCTAATTTTTTATTTGATAATGTCTTAATTTTCTCTAAATCAAAAGTGTTCCTAGTATCTCTAGAAACAAAAATACCATCCATTATATCTAGATGTACAAATGAGGCATCTGTAGAATTAATTTTTTCAAATTCAGTTTCAAGATCATTAAAATTACAATCTAGAATTGAAATGGATATCTCACTCATTATATGATTTAACTTTTAAATTTTTGAAATTATTTCTAAAGCTAGACATGATCCAGCCACCACCTATAACATCGTTTCCTTCATAAAAAACTGCTGATTGACCTGGAGTAATTGCTGTAACATCATTACCAAAAAATACTTTTACAGTATCATCGACTTGCTCTAAAATGGATGGACTACCAGGGTCATTATATCTGATTTTTGTGTTTGCATCTAATCGCCCTTTAATTTTATCATATTTCATGAAATTAAGTTTATTGACATACATCCCATCCCTCTGTAATTCATCAAATGAGCCTATCGAAACCTCATTAGTATCTTTATTTATATGAGTGACGTATGCGGGATAACCTAAAGCAATTCCTAATCCTTTCCTTTGTCCAATTGTATAGAATGGATAGCCTTGGTGTTTTCCTATTATTATCCCATTTTCATCAATAAAATTTCCTTCACCAACTTTATTATCAATATTTTTTACTCTTTTTCTTAAAAAATTTCTATAATCATTGTCTGGCACAAAACAAATTTCATACGACTCTGATTTTTTTACTAGATTATCGTATCCTGACTTTAGTGCTATATCTCTTATTTCCTTTTTTTCTAGTTCTCCAAGAGGAAAAATTGTCCTACTTAAATTTTTCTGAGAAATTCCCCACAAAGCATATGACTGGTCTTTATTTAAATCTCTACCCTTAGAAACGAAATATCTATTATTTTTCTCTAAAACTTTTGCATAGTGCCCAGTAGCAATAAATTCACAATCAAGCTTGTCTGCTCTCTTAAGTAAAGCCTCCCATTTAATATGGGTATTACATAAAACACATGGATTTGGCGTTCTTCCTAACATGTACTCATCAGTAAAATAGTCAATGACATAATCACCAAATTCAGATCTTATATCAAGAATATTATGATGGAACCCTAAATCTACTGCTATATTTCTTGCGTCATTGATAGAATCAAGACTACAACATCCAGTTTCTTTTTTATTTGATGCAGACGACTCATAATCCCAGGTTTTCATAGTCAAACCAATTACATCATATCCCTGTTCTTTAAGTAAGATAGCAGTAACAGAGCTGTCAATACCACCACTCATTGCGACAAGAACCTTTCCGTGTTTACTCATAATTGATTCTAATATGTTTAATTTGTAAAAATAATTTAATTATAAGGACTATAATAATGTCATTAAAGTATTTTGTTCATGTTAGTTCCGTTTCAAATTTAAGTGATGCAAGATATTGCTCAGGTATGATGGTTGATAGCATTGGCTTTAATTTAGATGAAAACTCTCCATATAAGTTATCTATAGACTCAGTAATTGAGATTTCTAATTGGATAAATGGAGTCAAAATTATTGCTGAATTTAATAATTCTTCGGATGAATATATAAATTCAATTTTAGATAAAAAAAAATTTGATGGAATACAAGTTGATCTTACAAAGTC
>JAYPDR010000079.1:0-7596 GCA_038125345.1 Marinoscillum sp.
TTGAGTTAGAAAATAACCATCCAGAATTTAAGTTATCTACATCCCCAAGTCTAAAAGTAGGAGGAAGAATAACTAAAGAATTTAATTCATTTAGACATGAGAAGAAGATGTTATCTCTCTCAAATACCTACTCTGAAGAAGAGTTAGATGATTTTGATAAAAGAATTAAAAAAAGTTTAAATATTGAGCAATTAGAGTATGTATGTGAATTAAAATATGATGGAGTAGCATTAAGTATATTCTATGAAAATAATACATTTAAACGTGCAGTGACAAGAGGAGACGGGACTAGTGGCGATGATATTTCTAGTAATGTTCTTACTATCCGATCATTACCTATATTATTATCAAATAATCATTTACCTTTCATTGAAGTACGTGGTGAGGCATTTATCTCAAAAAAGAATTTTAAGTTTTTAAATAAAGAAAAAGAAGATAAAAATGAACAGTTATTTTCCAATCCTAGAAACACAGCATCAGGATCACTTAAACTTCAAGACTCCACTGAGGTAGCTAAAAGAAAAATAAATTTTTATGTGTATTCTCTAATTACAAATGATAAAAGCTTACCCACACATGAAAGTTGTCTTAAATATCTAAAAGAGGTTGGTTTTAATGTCCCTAATACCTTTAAAAAATGTAATAATATAGATGAAGTAAAAAAATATATTAACTACTGGGAAAACAGAAGACATGAGCTAGATGTAGAAACTGATGGGATAGTAATTAAGGTAAATAATATAAAATATCAAGAAATCTTAGGTAATACGAGTAAAAGTCCAAGGTGGGCTATAGCTTACAAGTACAAAGCAGAGAGTACGTCAACAATAATAAAGGATATAATATATCAAGTTGGAAGAACTGGAGCAGTGACTCCTGTTGCAATTTTAGATCCGGTCTCTTTGGGAGGATCTATTGTAAAAAGAGCTTCTTTACATAATAACAATGAAATCAAAAGACTAGGTATTCGATTAAATGATTATGTGAATATCGAGAAGGGTGGAGAAATAATTCCTAAAATTACATCTGTCATAAAAGAAAAAAGAGATAATTTATCAGAAGAGTTTTTACCAATTAAAGTTTGTCCATCGTGTGGATCAAAACTTTATATTGAAGAAAATCAAGCTATTTCATATTGTAGAAATGAGATGTTTTGTAAACCTCAGATATATGGAAGAATTGAACATTTTATTAGTAAAAATGCAATGGACATTGAATCAATTGGGCCTGAGACCGTAAAGGGTTTAGTAGATAATAATATAATATCAAACCCATCTGATCTCTACTTTTTAAAATTTGAAGATATTTTAAATCTTCAATTTCAATTAGAGGATGATAAAGTGCGATCTCTAAAAGAAAAATCATGTAATAACATATTAAAAAGTATAGAAGGATCTAAAAAACAATCATTTTCCAATTTATTATTTGCATTGGGAATTCGTTATGTAGGAAAAACAACTGCTGAAAAATTATGTCATTACTTTAATAATATTGATAATATCATGAATGCTTCATTTGAGAAAATTATTGAAGTTGATGAGATTGGAGATAAAATAGCTGAAAGCATAATTAAATACTTTTCAATTTATGAAAATAGAATTCTTATTGAAAAGTTAAAAAAAATTGGTCTAAATCTTGAAGAGTCTACAGAAGAAGTAGAATCAAATAATCTTTCAGGATTAATC
Organism: Marinoscillum sp.; assembly: GCA_038125345.1. Lineage (GTDB taxonomy): Bacteria > Bacteroidota > Bacteroidia > Cytophagales > MED-G16 > MED-G16. The sequence goes on from JAYPDR010000079.1 coordinate 1,686, forward strand.
TTTGTGATTTCAGGAACATTTTCTGGTTTCTCAAGAGATGAAATTGAAGAAAAAATTAAAAATAATGGAGGTAAAGTCACCAAATCATTATCTTCTAAAACGAATTATCTTCTTGCTGGAGAAAATATGGGACCTCAAAAAAAATTAAAAGCTGAAAAACTGAATATTAAAGTGATATCCGAATCAGAATTTGTTTTTATGCTATGAAAAAAATATTACAATTAATAAATAATATTAAAGTAAAAAGAGTTCTAATTAATAGGCTATCTGTTGGGTATTCTAAATCAGAGCATATAGGTATATTATATACCTATATAGATGAAAACAAACAGAAAGCAATTAATACATTTGTCCATAAAATGAAAAAAGATGGGAAAAGAGTTGATCTTCTTCCTGCCATAACTAATAGAAATGCAGATAATAGATACTTTAAAACTTTTAAAATAGATGAGGTCAACTCTTTTGGTAAGTGGTCTAATAACAACGTAAATCTTTTTATCTACCAGCAATATGACTTTTTAATTTACCCTGATCTTTTTTTTATACCTGAAATGGAAAATATTTTGATAAATTCATATGCAAAATGTAGAATAGGGTTTTTTGATAATAAAAAAAACCTCTTTGAATTTATACTAAAATCTGAGCAAGAATATGATATTGATTATAGACTTGAAAAACTTTATAATTACTTGAAAAAATTAAAATAAAAAAGGTGGTTATTTCTAACCACCTAATTTAAATAGAAAAACTATAAATAATTATCCGTTTTTCTGAGATTGAACTTCTTTTCTAACGTCTTGAGCCCAAACTTTTAAGGTTTGCATACCTTTTCTAACTCTAGTTCCGGCAGCTTTATTTCCTTTATCATAAAATTTAGCAAAGTCAGGACCTAAATCATTAACCAAGCTAGTTAATTCGTCGTATCTACTCATCTTATTAAATTTAAATTAAAAAATAGTTACTATGACAATTTATAAAAAAAAACTAATAATTATAAAAGTATAGGCCGTTTTTTAAAAATTTTATGCTAAAAAAGCACCTTTTTCACCCATTTCTTGATAAATTCCCTTATCAAGCTTCTTTTTTACCTCTTTAAATGCACTAATTGTCTGATTGACATCATCCAAACTATGAGCAGCCGTAGGTATAATTCTTAGCATGATTACGCCCTTAGGAACTACAGGGTAAATTACTCCCGAACAGAAAATATTATATTCTGAACGTAAATCCTTTATAAGATTTGTACATTCATATACATCACCTTTCAATATGATTGGAGTGACTGGGGATTGGGTTGTGCCAATGTTGAATCCATTTTCTTTTAATCCACTTTGAATAGCATTAACTATCTCCCAAAGCTTATCTTTAAATTCTGGATTAGATTTAATTAAATCTAATCTTTTCAAGTTTCCAATTACTAAAGGCATAGGTAATGACTTAGCAAAAATTTGAGATCTTAACTTGTATCTTAAATTATCAATAATATCATGATCACCCGAAACAAAAGCTCCTATACTTGCCATAGATTTAGCAAAAGTTGAAAAAAATAAATCAATCCCATCTTGGACTCCTTGATGTTCCCCTGTTCCAGCTCCTTTAGAACCCATAGTTCCAAAACCGTGAGCATCATCAACAAGTAATCTAAAACTATATTTCTTTTTAAGTTCTACTATAGAGGAAAGATCTCCCATATTTCCTGACATCCCAAAAACTCCCTCAGTAATAACTAAAATGCCTCCACCAGTTTCATTTGCAATTTTAGTAGCTCTATCTAACTGATTTTTTAGATTATTTATGTCATTATGTGGATAGACAAATCTTTTTCCTATATGTAACCTTAGACCATCAATGATACATGCATGACACTCAGAATCATAAACAACTACATCTTTTCTGTCAAGGAGAGCATCAATAATTGACAAAACACCCTGATATCCATAATTCAATAGAATTGTATCCTGTTTATAGACAAAATCAGAAAGTTCTTTCTCTAATTTCTCATGATGAACAGAATTTCCAGACATCATTCTTGCTCCCATAGGATAAGATAGACCCCAATCCTTTGCAGCTTGAGCATCGGCATCTCTTACTTCAGGATGGTTCGCTAAACCAAGATAGTTATTAAGACTCCAATTCAGAACATTAGATCCTTTGAACATCATTTTAGGTCCAATCTCTCCCTCAAGTATAGGAAACATGTAATAATTATCATCAATATGTGAGTATGTACCTAAAGGACCTTTATCTTTTAAAATTTTTTCAAATAAATCCATATAAATAATCTTATATTTTTGCGCAAAAATAATAGGAAAGAATGAATTTTTCTATAAAGAAGGAAATGTTTTAGTTGCCAACTCGAACTACAACTCTTGGACCTCCTGATCCATCTGAGTCAGAGCCGTCAACTTTTTTATCATTTACTTTAGTTACCTTTATTTCAGTATCCTCCTTGAGCTTCTGAGAAATAGCTAGATATGGACCACTAATAACTCTATCTTTTACATTAATTCCAGATATAATTTCAATATTTTCAAAATCACTTATCCCTGTTTGCACTTCAACCATTTTTGATTTTCCTTCATTATCAATAAAGACAACTTGTTTAATTTCTTCATTTCCAAGACTATCTTTTTCTGTTTTTGTAGTTACAGATGAGATAGGAATTATTAAAATATCTTCTTTTTGTTGGGTTACAATTTCAACACTTGCAGTCATTCCAGGTTTAAAAGGATTTTTAATTCCCTGCTCATCAACTAATTCCTTAAAAGAATCATTAATAACTCTAATCTTTACCTTAAATTCAGTCACAGCGTCGGGAGATGCCTTAGGATTAGCAGTACTTGCAATCTCTGTTACAACTCCTTGAAAAACTTTATCAAAAGTATTATAGGCATCAACGTCAATGTTAGTAGTATCTCCAATTTGCACTCTAACAATATCATTCTCATTAACATCAACTCTTACCTCCATAACAGAAAGGTCAGCAATTCTTAATAACTCAGTTCCAGCCATCTGAGATGTTCCAACAACTCTTTCACCAAGTTCAACACTTAACAAAGAGACTGTCCCTGTCATAGGAGCAATAATGCTTGTTTTTCTGAGATTTTCTTCAGATTCATCCACTGTAGCAAGTGCGCTTCGAACAACATACTCACTAGCTTTGACACTTTGTTTACTTGACTCCAAATCTTGAGTTGCAACTTTAAAGTTTGTCTCAGCAATTTCATATTCAGAATCAGAAATTACATTTTGCTCAAATAGTGACTTCTGTCTATTAAACTCAAGCTTAGACCTTAGGTATTGAGCTTCAGATCTTGATAAATTAGATTTTGAGCTTGATAAGTTTGCTCTAACTTGATTATAATTAGCTTTTGCTCTCTCAAGAGCATTGATGAAATTATCTGGTCTGATTCTAACTAGAAGCTTTCCTTCATCAACAAAATCTCCCTCCATAATGGTTAACTCAATTATTTCTCCTGGAACTTCAGGGCTTACTCTAACCTCAACCTCTGGCTGAATTTCTCCAGAAGCGGTTACGAGCTCAGTTATCTTACCGATTGATGCTTCTTTAACTTCTACTTCAATAGGCTTTACTCCACCAAACCAACCCATTCTCTTTCCAATTGTTAGCAATAATATCCCACCAACAACTAAGCTTCCAATTATTATTAATGTTTTCCTATTTCTCATATACTAAAAAGTTAATTTTTTTCCTTGATAAAAATCTAATACCTTCAATTTAAAAATATAATCATACTTTGAAATTAATAAGTCATTTGTAGCTCTTACAAGATTATTGTTTGATATTTGATATTCAGTATAATTAACTGATCCAAGATTATACTGACTTTTGATTATTCTAAATGATTCTTCAAGTGCCCTAACCTGTTTCATAGATGCAGAATATGATTTGGATGCTGCCAAAGCATCATTGTAAGATGTCTCAATAGTTTGTCTTACCTGATTTTTAGCTTCAATAACACTAATATCAGCTAATTCTTTATTCAATTTTGCTCTTTTAATATTAGCCGAAGTTTGATATCTATTAAAAATTGGAATAGAAATAGAGAATGATAATGATTTACTTAAATAATCTTTCCACTGTTCTAATAAAGTAAAATCTTTATCTGATCCAACAACATTCGGTACTAATGAAAGAGTAGAGACTGTCTCTAATGGATTATTAGTGAGATAGCCAATAGTTGTTGGCTTCATATTAAAACCATCATAGAACTCTCTTTCTCTATTTGCAAAACTTGAATAATTCGAACTAAAATTTGAAGCGACACTTAGCGAAGGGTATCTCCCACTTCTAGAAATTCTCAAATCATATAAGCTTGACTGAGCATTTTTTTCAGCACTTTTAATTTCAGGCAAGAGGTTTACAGCTACATCATAGATATCATTTGAATTAGATTCAACTACGATAGATGGTGATATCTCTATTACTGGTTTAATTATTTTAATTTCTTTATCTGTTTCTAATAGTAAGATTTGTTTAAGAAGAAGAAGTGATAACCTATAATTATTTTCTTGCTGAATCAAACCTAATTCATCTCCCGCAAGTTGAGCTTCTAAGTTTAACTTGTTAGTTACTGGTATTGAACCTGCATCAACTAACTTACTTGTTCTATTAAGCTGCTCTTGTGTAGACAGAAGCTGAAATTTTGCATTATCTAATCTGTCAGAATTAAGCAAAACATTTAAGTAAGAGCTAACTACATTAAGCATAACGTTATTTCTAGTACTCTCAAGATCAAAAGCACTTTTTTCTAATAAAGTTTTTGATCTTTTAATATTATTTCTTACTGAAAACCCTGAAAATAAACTAAGATTTGATGAGGCACTAATCCCAGAAAAGTTTGAGTTATTAGAAATAAATGTATTTGTTGTTGGATCAATTGATCTCCCAAAATTATTACCATAATTAGAGAAAATATTAAGACTAGGAGTCTGCTGGAGGATAGATTGATTATACCCTACTCTCTGAATTTCTTCATTTATTAAACTTCTTTTTAATTGCAGATTGTTTTCTAAAGCAATTTCAATACATTGCTCTAAATTCAATTCTAAGTAATTATTAGATTGAGAAAATATATTAAAAGAAAAAAAGAAAAAGGAGAAAAATCTTAACATTATCTTAATATAGATGTCTAATCAAAAAAAAACTTTTATAAAGTGATGCAAATATATGTTTTTATTAGAAATTAGACTGATACATCACCTTTTATATGAGGATGACACTGATAATTTACTAACTCAAAATCTTCAAACTTAAAAGAGAAAATGTCTTTTACATCTTTATTGATTTTCATAGTAGGCAAAGCATAAAAATCTCTTTCAAGTTGTAAATTAACTTGATCAAGATGGTTGAGATATATGTGAGCGTCACCAAAAGTATGAATAAAATCTCCTAACTTAAAGTTACAAACTTGTGCAATCATCATTGTAAGTAAAGCGTAAGAAGCAATATTAAAAGGAACACCTAAAAAAACATCCGCGCTCCTTTGATACAGTTGACATGATAATTTATTATTGATAACATAGAACTGAAAAATTGTGTGACATGGTGGAAGAGCCATTGATTCAATATATGGAACATTCCAAGCACTAATAATATGTCTTCTTGAATATGGATTTTTTTTCAGATCATTTATTAAATTTTTGATTTGATCATGTGTATTACCGTCCTTTCCTTCCCATCTTCTCCATTGAACTCCATATACTGGGCCTAAGTTTCCATCTTCATCAGCCCACTCATCCCAGATTCTCACACCATTCTCATTTAAATATTTTATATTATTATCACCTTTAAGAAACCATAATAATTCATGAATAATTGACTTTAAATGAAGTTTTTTTGTTGTAATTACTAGAGAAATTGACTTTTTTTTCTTCAAATTTTTTTCTT
>JAYPDR010000080.1:0-7576 GCA_038125345.1 Marinoscillum sp.
CTCAATTTTTGAGAGAGAGCAAACCCTAATAATTTAATTTTATCGATTGAATTAGAATCGTAAATATTATTATTTATTTGAGAAATATTTACTTTTCTGTCTATGAGTTCTGAGACTGACCTATGAGTTTTAGATGTGACTGAAAATCTAAAACAACCAGTGTCTTTCAGTATTCCAGTATATATACATTCGCAAATGTCTTTATCAATTAGATTATTATCTAAACTTTTTAAAAAATCAAAAACTAACTCTGCAGTAGCTGAAGCTTGAACATCATGAATTTTATAATCAAAAATATCACTAGGGTCAAGATGATGATCAATTAAAACTTTTGGAGAGTGAGATTTCTGAATAAGGTACCCTAAATCATTAATTCTTGAAAGATTATTAAAATCTAGACAAAAAATTATGGTGGAATCTGAAATTAACTTTTCTGAATCTGACTTAGATGTTGAAAAATTCAAAATCTTATCATCATTTTTCATCCACTTAAGAAAATGTGGGTAATCATTAGGTACAATTACTTTTACTTGATGTCCCATTTTGATTAAAAAATTATAAAGAGCCAAAGATGAGCCAATAGCATCTCCATCTGGATTAACATGAGTGGTAATTACTACATTTTGTTTACCCAATAATAGCTTTTTGATTTCATTCATAATTATCAAATGGATTGCAAAAGTCAATAATTTTATTGAAAACTAAAATTTTAAAAGAAATTAAGACAGCTTTTTAAAATTATTTTAAGTTTGCAGAAAAAAATATGAACATGAATAAAACATTTACAATTATCAAACCTGATGCTTTTGAATCTGGCTATTCAGGTCAAATTATTGAGAAGATTGAAAAAGCAGGATTCAAATTGATAAACATGAGGTTAGTAAGACTAGATCTGGATACTGCGGGAAAGTTTTATTCAATCCATAAGGATAAACCATTTTTCTCAAGATTATGTGATTACATGTGCTCTGGTCCAATAATTGTTATTGAACTTGAAAAAAATAATGCTGTCGAAGATTTTAGAAAGCTTATTGGCGCAACTAACCCAGAAAATGCTGAAGAAGGAACAATTAGAAAATTGTACGCAACCTCTATAGAAGCAAATGCAATACATGGATCTGATTCTGATGAAAATGCTCAGATAGAGATTGATTTTTTCTTCTCTTAATTATTTATCTATTTTTGAGATCCAAAAATTATTTAGACCATTGCCTATAGAAAGTTTGACTTTTGAATCTTGTATCAATTCAAGAATTGCCAAAAAATTATAGATAACTAAAATTTTAAGAGGATTTTCTTCAATTAATTTAATGAAGGAGACTTTAATTTTTGAATTAAGAAGATTAATTAAAAATTTTTTTTGCTCAATTATCGAATAAGGATACCTATAAATTTCATGTTTTGGTTTATTACTTTCTTCTTTGAATTTATCTAAAGCATTTTTGAATACTATTAAGAGTTTATATAAATCAACATCTTGTAATTCCATCTCAACATTAGCTCTCTCTGCTATCAAATTTAATTCTGAATTTATATTTCCTCGTGAAACTTTTTCTTGTCTATAATTTTCTAATTCAGAAAAGTCATTTATTACTGATTTATATTTTTTATATTCTATAAGATGCTCCACTAGCTCCTCTCTTGGATCAATCTCATTTCCATCTTCATCTATTGATAACCTAGGTAGTAACATTTTAGATTTTATTCTCATTAATGTAGCTGCAACAACAATAAACTCACTTGCAACTTCTATATTCATTTTTTCGAGATTAGATATATAGTCCAAAAAATCTTTAGTGATTTGAGAAATAGGGATATCCATGATGTCTAATTCATCTCTTTCAATAAAAAAAAGAAGTAAATCAAAAGGACCTTTAAATAATGGTAACTTTATTTCATAACTCATTTTAAATGAATTTTATAATTAAATCAGAATTAAATAAAATTAATACTTTATGATAAAATTTATAGATTTATAAACCAATAAATCTTAAAAGGAGTATAAATAAATCATAAATGAACAAATCATCATTCCAATACCTAAATAATATATCTTCTCCTGCAGATTTAAGAAATTTTAAAAAGAATGAACTTAATATCATCTGTGATGAACTCCGAGATTTTATAATAAACTCTATTTCTGAAAATGGTGGTCATTTTGGAGCTAGTCTTGGTGTGGTTGAGCTTACTGTTGCTTTACATTATGTTTATAATACACCTGAAGATAAAATTGTTTGGGATGTTGGTCACCAAGCATATGGACATAAAATTTTAACTGGTAGAAGAGAAAATTTTCATACTAACCGAGTTTATAAAGGTCTTTCTGGGTTTCCAAAGATATCTGAAAGCGAATATGATACTTTTGGAGTTGGACATTCCTCAACATCAATTTCAGCTGCATTAGGGATGGCAGTAGCAGCTGATTTAAATAAAATCAATAGACATCATATAGCTGTAATTGGAGATGGTGGAATGACAGGAGGGATATCATTTGAGGGGATGAATCATGCAGGAGATACTAATGCTAACATAACTATAATTTTAAATGATAACTGTATGTCTATTGATCCAAATGTTGGTGCTCTAAAAAAATATTTAACAGACATATCTACCTCTCAAACATTTAACTCAATCAGAGATGATATTTGGAAGGTACTAGGGAAATTAAAATCAGTAGGTGAAAGTGCAAGAGGTATTGCAAAAACTGTTGAAAAAAGTTTAAAGTCTTTCGTTTTAGATAATTCTAATTTATTTGAAGCACTTAATTTAAGGTATTTTGGTCCAATTGATGGTCATGATATTGATCAAGTTGTAAAAACATTAAATGATTTAAAAAAAATTCCTGGACCAAAGCTTCTCCACTGCATCACTAAGAAAGGCAAAGGATATTCATTAGCTGAAAAAGACCAAACCAAATGGCATGCAACTGGAAAATTTGATATTAAATCAGGAAAAAGTCTTGTTATTAAAAGTAAAGTAAAAAGTCCCCCAAAATATCAGGATGTATTTGGAAATACACTAGTAGAGTTAGCAAAACAAAATAAAAAAATTGTTGGAGTAACTCCAGCTATGCCCTCTGGTTCATCTCTCAATATAATGATGGAAAAAATTCCAGATAGAGCGTTTGATGTCGGAATTGCTGAGCAACATGCTGTCACTTTTAGTGCTGGACTTGCTACACAAGGTATGATTCCATTTTGTAATATTTATAGCACATTTATGCAGAGAGCTTATGATCAAGTAATTCATGACGTCTGTATTCAAAATTTACCAGTTATATTTTGCCTTGACAGAGCTGGAGTAGCTGGCTCAGATGGTCCTACACATCATGGAGCTTATGACATTGCGTATATGAGATGTATCCCAAATATGGTAGTATCTGCGCCAATGAATGAATCAGAACTAAGAAATTTAATGTTTACAGCTCAAAGCTTAAATAATAGCCCATTTACCATTAGGTATCCAAGAGGAAAAGGTGTATTAGTAGATTGGGAGACAAAAATGCATCTTGTGGAAGTAGGCACAGGTAGAAAATTATGTGAAGGAGAAGATATAGCAATCTTATCTATTGGACATATTGGTAACTATGTTTCAAAAGCTATAAATAAATTAAAAATTGATGGCATCAACCCCTCACACTATGATATGAGGTTTGTTAAACCTATCGACGAAAAATTACTTCATGAAGCTCTCAGTAATCATAAGTATATCATAACTGTTGAAGATGGATGTATTATGGGTGGTTTTGGCTCTGCAGTTCTTGAATTTATGGCAGATAATAATTATTCTAATACTTTAGTAAGATTAGGAATTCCAGATAAGATTATAGAGCATGGTTCACAAGATGAGCTCTATAGCGAATGTTTTTATGATGATCATGCGATTTATAAAAGTTGTTTTAAAATATTAGATCATAAAAGTAGAATGAAAGAAGTGTCTGTTTAATTTTTTAATGATTTTTTAAGTTCAGACACAAAACTATACACCTCCAGAAAAGAATTATACAATGGAACTGGAGCTATTCTAATAACATTTGGTTTTCTATAATCAACAACAAATTTTTTGCTTAAATTTTCAAAAACTTTTTCAGAGTTTTTGAAAAAATATAAAGAGAGTTGAGCCCCCCTTTTATTATGATTTTCTGGGGTTAAAATCTTAAAAAACTTAGAATAATTTTCAATTTTAATAAGTCCTTCATAAAGGAATGATGTTAAATTTTTGGACTTTGAGTAAATTTTATCTAAGCCAACCTTAATAAAAAATTCTATTGAAGCTAAGTGCATATCTAATAAAATTACGGGAGGATTACTTATCACCCAACCTTCTGCAGAATCATAAAAATCACACTCTTCTTTCATCTCAAATCTCGTAGATAATTTATTTCCCCACCATCCTTCTAATTTTTTGAAGTTCTTCTTAAAATGTTTTGAGTTAATATATATACCAGAAATTCCTCCGGGACCTGAATTCAAATATTTATAACTACACCAAGATGCAAAATCAATTTCTTGATTATTCAAGTTAATTTGAATGTTTCCAATAGCATGAGCAAAATCAACACCTAATATAATATTATTCTTTTTACAATATTGAGATATCTCTTTTAAGTCTATACTTTGACCAGTATAGTACTGAATAGCAGGCAGTAAAACTAGATGTAGTGATTCTTTATTTTTTTCTATTTCTTTAATTATAGTTTTTTCATTAATTAAACCTTCTTCTGATTTAATAATAATAAGTGATGAAGAGTCAAGATTATGTAATTTAAGATGAGAATTAACTACATATCTATCAGATGAAAAAGCATTTTCTTCGATTAAAATTTTATGTTTTTTAAAATTTGGGTTAAAAAAGGAAATCATCAATAAATGAAGATTAACGGTTAAAGAATTCATAATAGCAATCTCAGACTCTTCACAACCCAATATGTCTTTTAGATAGTTTTTAATTTTATCTTGAATATCCATCCAAGGATAATTACCAGAAAAATGAGATTCAACTGCAAATTTTTCCCATTGATTAAGATGTAAATTGATTTTCTCCCGTACAGATTTATGAAGAAGCCCTAAGGAATTTCCGCAAAAATATATTTTATCATTTTCTTTTCCATCTCCATATAAAAACTCATTCTTTGTCCACGATATCTCATCGTTTAAATCCATTTTTATTGCATCTTCTTTTTTCATATATTGAATATAATTAATAAAAAAAATAATCAACTATGGATCTTTCATTAAAAGGGAAAAGAGCGGTTGTCTGTGGAGGAAGCCAGGGAATAGGAAAGGCTATTGCAATTTCATTAGCCTCGCAAGGAGCATCTATTACGCTTTTAGCTAGAAATAAGGATAAATTAGAAAAATGTTTGTTTGAATTAAATAAAATTAATGATCAAGATAATGACTTTATAGAATCTGACTTAAATGATTTAAAATCACTCAAAATAAATTTCAAAAAGTATTTAAAAAAAAAATCTGAACCTACTATTCTTATTAATAATACAGGTGGACCACCCCCTAAAAGATTATTAGAATCTAACCAAGAAGACTTTGAGAAATATATGAAAATGCATCTTTACTCAAGCCATTACTTATCTCAAGAGTTATTACCAATAATGAAAAGAAAAAAGTTTGGAAGGATAATTAATATTATCTCAATATCTGTTAAAGCTCCAATAGATAATTTAGGAGTATCTAACACAATAAGATGGGCTATGGCTAGTTGGTCAAAAACTTTATCAAATGAGATCGCAGAATTTGGAATTACAGTAAATAATATATTACCAGGATTTACTCTTACCGAAAGACTTGAAAATTTAATTACTCTTAATGCAAAATCTTTAAACACTTCAAAAGACAAAATTATTATGAATATGAAATCAGCAATTCCAATGAAAAGATTCGGATTTCCTGAGGAAATTGGGAATGCTGCTAGCTTCTTGTGTAGCAACGCAGCTAGTTATATAAATGGAATCAATTTACCTGTAGATGGAGGATTTACTAAAAGCCTATGAAAAATTTTCTTTTATTTATAATACTTTTAAATTCATGTATGAATAAACAAGCAGAAAAATATTCTAAGGAATTTATAATAGCTGATGGACATATTGACCTTCCTCATCGACTTTTAAAAGAAGGTTTTTTATATGAAAAAAATATAAATCTTAATTTAGATTCAAAAGGAGAATTTGATATTCCTAAAGCAAGAATTGGTGGATTAGATTGTCCTTTCATGTCTATATATATTCCATCTGATAAGAACGAGAAAGAAGCCTATAAATTAGCAAATGATCTTATAGATCTAGTTGAAAATGTAATAAAATATAATGAAGATTTCAATTTTGCTTACTCACCATATGAAGTTTTTAAAAATTTCAAAGATGGCAAAATTTCTCTTCCTATGGGAATGGAAAATGGATCCGCTATTGGAAAAAATATAGACAATCTTTCTCATTTTTTTAAAAGGGGAATAAGGTATATTACTTTAACGCATGCAAAAAACAACCAGATTTGTGATTCATCTTACGATTCAGATAGAATATGGGGAGGATTAAGTTCATTTGGAGAAAGTCTTGTGAAAGAGATGAATAAAATAGGTATGATGATAGATGTTTCACATGTCTCAGATTCTGCTTTCTATGATATTATGAGATTAACTAAAAAACCTGTAATAGCTTCTCATTCGTCTCCAAGAGCTCTAACACCAGGTTTTGAAAGAAATTTAAGTGATGAAATGATAGAAATGATTGCAAAAAATGATGGAGTAATTCTAGTAAATTTTGGGTCTTCATTTGTTAATGAACGTTCAAATAAATTATATAAAGAAATTAATAAGAAAGTAGATGAATATAAAACAAAAAATAATTATGATGTAGATGATATTAGGTTAGAAATCTTTAAAGATTCCTTGATAAATAAGTTAGATCCTTTTGCTGATATAGAAGATGTGTTAAAAGCAATAGATCATATAAATAATTTAGTCGGTGATAGTTATATCGGATTTGGATCAGATTTTGATGGATTAGGAAATTCTCTTCCTTCTAAACTCAAAGATGCATCGGACTATGTAAATTTAATTGAAGGCCTCATAGAGAGAGGCTATACAAAGGAAAGCATAGAAAAAATATGTTATAAAAACTATTTTAGAGTTTGGGATGCTAACCTCCAAAATCATCAAATCTGATATTTTCATCAGGAACTCCCATATCTTCAAGCATTTTCAAAACAGCTTGATTCATCAATGGAGGGCCACATAAATAATATTCAACATCTTCGGGCTCTTTATGCTTACTTAGGTAATTATCATAAAGAACTTGATGAATAAAACCTTCATATCCGTCATTTTTATCATCAAGAGATTTTTTTAATTTCCAATTATCTTCTGGCAATGGCTCTGATAAACCAACATAAAAATTAAAATTTTTAAAATCTTTTTCAATCTTTTTGAAATGATCTAAATAAAATAACTCTTTTTTTGATCTTCCTCCATACCAATAAGAAACCTTTCTATTTGTTTTTTGAGTATGAAACAAATGAAATATATGTGACCTTAAAGGAGCCATACCAGCACCTCCACCTAT
>JAYPDR010000081.1:0-4963 GCA_038125345.1 Marinoscillum sp.
TGGATTTTCAAAATCTCCTAAAATACTTTTATTGTAATTAAATCTAAGATTACCTGAGTAAGAATATCTTTTTTTATAACTTGATCCTAAAGTTAACCCATAGCTGCCTTTGGAATAAACATCTCCCGTCATTCTTAAGTCAAAATAATCACTTAATGCAAAATAATATCCTCCATCTCTAAGATAAAAACCTCTTCTCTTCTCTTCTCCGTAATTAGGCATAATTAAGCCAGATATCTTTTTTTTAGGTTGAGGAAACATCCCAAAAACAAAACCTAAAGGTGTAGGAATATTCCCAAACTTCAGGTGAAAAGGTCCTGAAATAACTTTGTTCCCTGGAATAACTTTTATCTTATTAGATGATATGTGAAAATGAGGCTCTTCTAAATTGCATGTTGTATATTTAGCTTCACTAATAAATAACTCATCTTCCTCATTTTTTTTTACATCCTTACCTTGCATATAAGCTTCATCAAGTTGAGTAACTATACCTTTAATTTTAGCTTTTCTACTATCAAAATTATAGGTTATTTTATCTGTCTCATAGGATTGATTACCTTCTGAAAATATTGGTTTACCAATTTTTTTTCCTGTTGAATCTAAAATAAAGTTGGCATCAAGTGTTTTATTATTCCAATCGACTGATATTTGATAAGCATCTAAATTAATATCACCATAGTCAATTTTAGAGCTGCCATACATTCTAAGGCTTTGTGTTTTTAGATCATATAATATTGAGTCCTTTGCACTATAATTTATTGTTGTTTCAATTTCACCTTTTTTAAAAATTGTGTCTGAATGATTTTGAATCAAAGTATCATTTTTCTTAAGAGACGGTAGGGGATCTGATTCTATTTGAGAAAATAGATGTAATGGAGTATACAGAAAAAGGAAAATCAATAAACTTCTCAATTTTATAAATATATTTCTTTTTAATAAATTTACTTTATTGCAAATTTATTGTTGATTATCTAAATAAATGGAATGCGATTTATTAATATATCCTTTTTTCTTAGTTTATTCCTTATTTTAACTTCTTTTAACTCACTATATTCAAATCAATATAAACTCAAAACAATAGTTATCGATGCTGGTCATGGTGGGAAAGACCCAGGTGCTAGAGGTAAATTTTCTTGGGAAAAAGATATTGCTTTGTCAATTTCTCTTGAGCTAGGAAGAATATTAAAAGAAAATATGCCAGAAATAAAAATAGTTTATACAAGAGAAGCTGATATATTCTTAAGTCTTTATAATAGAGCAGAAATTGCAAATAAGGCAAATGCAGATTTGTTTATTTCGATTCATGCCGACTCTTTCTCTAATTCTTCAGTATATGGAACTACAACTTACCTTATGGGTCTTAGTAAAACTTCAGCCAACATGAATGTTGCAAAAAGAGAAAATTCAGTAATTTTTTTAGAGGAAAATTATGAAGAAACATATAAAAATTTTGATCCAAATTCCTCAGAATCAATTATGTTACTTAGCTTAACTCAAAAAGCTAAAATTGATAATAGTACAATTCTTGCTAACCTTATTCAAGATCAGTTAGAAAATCGAGTAGGTCTAAGATCTAGAGGAGTTAAGCAAGCACCATTCCAAGTTTTATGGAATACTACTATGCCTAGTGTTTTGATTGAGACTGGGTTCATGACTAATCCAAATGAAGAAAAAAAATTAAATAATAAAACCCACAGAGTTTATATAGCTTCAGCAATTTTTAGAGCAATTAGAGATTATAAGAAGTATTTAGAATCAAATGTTTAATTTTGATTAATGAATAGAGAATTTAAAGTTGGAATAATAGGGGTTGTTGGCTTGGTATTTTTTTATCTAGGTACAAATTTTCTTAAAGGGATTGATTTTTTTTCCCCTGTAAATAAATATTATGCACTTTATGATAATGTTGATGGCTTAATAGTTGCGAACCCAGTTATTGTAAATGGTTACACAGTAGGAAGAGTCAGTAAGATTAATATACTCCAAAATAAAAATAATAAGATTTTAGTTACGTTAGATATTGATGAAAAACTGATTATTGGAAAAAATTCCCGTGCAACTTTAAGTAGTAATGACTTTTTAGGAAGTAAAGCAATTATTCTTAATATAGGAGATGTATCTAACCCAATTAATGATGGAGATACTATTAATTCTGAAATAGATGGAGGTCTATCTGAATTATTAGAAAAAGCTACCCCTATAACTGATAATCTAGGTGTTACTATTAGTAGGTTAAATGAAATTTTATTAAGCTTAAGAGGTAGTGGAGATAGAATATCTACTACTTTAGATAATTTGAATCAGGTTTTATCAAACACTAATAATCTTATTGAATCAAATGAGACATCAATTTCTACAACTTTAGATAACTTAAATAATATTACTCAAGACCTCTCTGAGAAATTGGAGAACTTGAATCCTGTAATAAGCGGAGCAAATGACTTAATCTCCAATTTAAATAAAGTTAATTTTGATAATACCTTTAATCAGATAGATATTCTGCTAAGTTCAATGAATGGAGTTTTTGATGACCTAGAATCTGGAAATGGAGGAACCTTGTCTTTGCTTCTTTCTGATGATTCATTATATAATAACTTAAATAAAACTGCTTACGATCTAGATAAATTACTTCAACATATAAATGAAAATCCTAAACACTTTTTCGCTCCTCTTGGGAAAAGTAAGAGGAAAATAGAAAAAGATTTAGATAAACAAAAAGAAAATTAGTTTGTGAAGCTTAAAATATGTCTATCAATCTCCATTGTTGAAATTTCAAATTGCTCACCTTCAATAAATGATTCAAAATAATTTTCAGATATTTTTTTTATCTTAATTTTTTTAAGTGGAACAGTTGCCCCTTTTAATTTATAAGTTGATTCTTTTATTGACCAATATTTTGTTAATTCAATAATATCATTTTTTGTTATTTTCAGCTCTTCATCACTTAAAAACTTAGATTTTATTTTTTCTATTTTACCATCAATTTTTTCAATATCTATTCCACAGTTTTTCTCATCAATCATAGCTACAACGTAAGGAAATTTATGAGAAATTGAAATAGAATAACTTGACCCTTTTAAAAAAGGTTTTCCATTACTGTCTTTAAAAATTCCATTGAATTTTATTTTTAATTTTTTACACATTTTCTCTATAAGAATTCTAGATGCATAAAACTCTTTTCTTTTCTTTTCATTTATGATTTTTGAATGCTCGGAGGAAAGTATTTTTAATTTCTCAACTGACTCTTCAACTTTCCATATCCAGATAATTGAGTTTCCAGAACATTTAATTTTTTTTATTTGAATCATATACCTCTAATTAATATAAAATTATAAAATAATTGAATGATTTTATTTAAATTCATATCTGTATGAATCAATTCAACTCAGAGAACATTTCGAATAAAAAATTTAACTCAGGTTTTCGTGGATATGATAAATCTCAAGTTGATAGTTATCTTCAAATACTAGCTAGTGAATTTAAAATTTTAGAGATTAGGATTATTGATTTAGAAAATAAAATATCAGAGCAAAAAACAGAAAATCAAAAATTCAAAAGTGTTGAGTCATCACTTATTAACACATTAAAAGCTGCAGAAGATACTGGAAAAAATATTGTTGAGAATGCGAAAGAAGATGCTAAAGGAATTCTCCAAGAAGCAAGAAAAGAGTTAGCTATGATCAATGAAGAATATGAAAGTATTAAGTCTTTGAGAGACAACTTTATTCAAGATATTAATGATTTAAAGGATAAAATAAATTCTGGTCTAGATATTGTTGGAGAGAAAGCTAATTTCAATGAGATGTCTGATAGTATAGATGCTGCAGAAGAAAACATTAATAATTCAGAGAAAGAAGTGGATACTTACGAAGAGAAAGAAGAGAAGTTTAATGAAGAAAATCTTGAGGAAAATGAGGTGGAGTTAGATATAGAAGATGCAAAAGAAGTTGATATAATTGAAGATGAATCTAGCGAAGATTTAGTAGATAAGGATAACAAGAATGAGGAAGAAGAATTACCTGATTCTCAACAAGAAGATATATATGAGTTAACAACTGAGACAGAAGAAGAACCTCTTGCTGAAAAAATAGAAGAGGGTATTAGTAAAACTGAATCTTCAGATGAAGATAATCTGGAATCAATCGAAAATGATTCAAACGAAACTCAAGATTTATTTTCTAAAGAAAAGCATGAGGAGGAGGAAGAGGATAATTATGAAGAGGGATTGTCTGCAGGTGATATTTTTGGAGGACATGAAAATAATAATGAAGGTGATCAGAATGAAGAAGAAAATAATATTTTCTACGAAAATGAAGACGATTCACTAGAGTCTGAAAATGAAGATATAGATTCTGAGCCTGAAACAGAATTTGAAGAAAATAAGTCTGAAAAAAAGAAGTCTGATAATATCCAGAAATCATTCTTTGATACTTTCGATGAAAATTAATAAATCAATTATATCTCTTAATGGTTTAGTTTTTCATTCAAAAATTGGTCTTTTTGATATTGAAAAAGTTAATGGTAATGCTTTTATTATTAATATTTCAGTAGAAGTAGATAAAATTAAATTCAATGATACAATTGAAGGAACAATTGATTACTCAGATCTATTCTCTATTATTAATAACATAATGTCTAAAAAATTTAATCTAATTGAAACTGCAGCTCATAAAATTTCAAAAGATATCCATTCTAAGTTTAAAAATATTAAATTTTGTAGAATTGAAATAATTAAAAAAAATCCTCCTCTAAATGCTCAACTCGATAGTTCAAGTTTTATTTTAGAATCAATTAATTAATACTATGAATAATGATAAATCATTAAAAGAATACTTAGTTAAAGCAAAAAAAATTATAAGTGATGATGAGAAGCTAAAGAAGCTAATTGAGGATGTCTTAAAAAAATTGAAAGAAATATCAAGTGATAAAAAAACAACGGATAAGCTCAATGACTCCTTAAGAT
>JAYPDR010000081.1:4973-7373 GCA_038125345.1 Marinoscillum sp.
CTTCTAAACAATATTCTTATGTCCCATGGAAAACTATCTGTCTTTTAGTTGCGGGTTTAATTTACTTTATTTATCCTGTTGACTTGATCCCTGATTTTATTCCAGTTACTGGATTAATAGATGATATAGCTTTAATTGCTTGGATTTATAAATCAGTCCAAGATGATATTGAAAAATTTATTGAATGGGAGAAAAATTCAAAGTTGTAATAAATCTTTTCAAAAATTAATTTATGTTTGAAATGTAACCATTAACTATTTTATCCTATGAGAGGTAGGTTATTCAGACAACTTGTTGAAAATAAAGATGAACCGTTATCTATTTATGGAACAATAAATGCTTACTCATCAATAATAGCAAAAAAAAATGGTGTAAAATCAATTTATTTATCTGGTAGTGGAGTTGCTGCAGCATCTTTTGGGCTGCCTGATCTTGGTTTTACTAAGCTTAAAGATGTTTTAGAAGATGCCAGAAGAATTACCTCAGTATGTGATTTGCCATTACTCGTTGATATAGATACAGGATTTGGATCATTAAAATCAATTCAAAATGCTGTAAGATCTTTGGAGAAAGAAAATGTTGCTGCTATTCATATTGAAGACCAAGTAGATCTTAAAAGATGTGGACACAGACCCAATAAAAAACTAGTTTCAATTTTAGAAATGCAAGATAGGATCAAGGCATCAGTTGATGCAAGGACTGATGATAGTTTTGTAATCATGGCAAGATCGGATGCTCTAGCTGTAGAGAATGAGGAAAAACTTTTAGAGAGATTCCAAGCATATATTGAGGTAGGTGCAGATATGATTTTTCCAGAGGCATTGGTATCTCTTGATGGATATAAAAAAATTAATGAATCATTTTCTGTCCCTATTCTAGCAAATATCACAGAGTTTGGAAAAACTCCTTTATTTTCAAAAAAGGATTTACATACTGCTGGAGTATCTATGATTTTATATCCTCTTACTGCATTTAGAGCAATGAGTAAATCAGCAGAAAAAGTTTATAAAGAATTAGTCAAATCTGATTCTCAAGAGCATATGCTAAATGATATGCAGACAAGAGATGAATTATATGATTATCTTTCTTACTATAAATACGAAAAAGAAGCTGATGATATTCTAAATAAAAAAATATGAGTAAAGGTCTAAGAGGAATAGAAGCTGGAACTACCTCAATTTGTACTGTTGGAGAGACTGGAGATAATCTTCATTATAGAGGTTATGATGTAGTTGATTTAAGCAACAATTGTATATTTGAAGAGGTTTGTTTTTTACTTCTACATAAAAAACTACCTAATAATGAAGAACTTAAGAGATTCTGCGATAAAATAATATCTAAGAGATATTTGCCATCATCTTTAAAAATTGTTCTTGAGAAAATACCTAAAGATACTAACCCTATGGATGTACTTAGAACGGCTTGCTCTTTCCTAGGAAATATTGAGCCCGAGAAGACATTTGATGATCAGATGGTTTGTTCAGAGAGATTACTTGGTGTATTTCCTTCTGCGCTAAATTATTGGTATCATTTTTCACAATTTGGAAATAAGATTTCTGAGAATAATGACTCTCAAACTATTGCTGGTCATTTCCTTCATACTTTACATGGAAGAAAGCCAACTGAGACCGAGGAGAAAGTTATGAATATATCTCTTATTCTTTATGCAGAACATGAGTTTAATGCTTCTACTTTTGCCGCGAGAGTTTGTGCCGCTACCTTATCGGACTTTTATTCTTGTGTTACAGGAGCAATAGGAACTTTGAGAGGTCCTCTTCACGGTGGAGCAAATGAGAAAGCGATGGATCTTATATCAAGATTTGAGGATGAGGAATCTGCAGCAAAATCTATCTATTCTATGCTTGAAAATAAAGAACTAATTATGGGCTTTGGGCATGCCGTATATAAAAAGAAAGATCCACGAAATGATATAATTAAGATATGGTCAAAAAAACTATCAGAGGGAAGAGCTAATGAAAAACTTTATCATATATCAGCTAGAATTGAGAGAATAATGAAAGAGGAGAAAGGTCTATTTGCTAATGCTGACTTTTTCCATGCATCGGCTTACAATTTTATGGATATACCTACTAAGCTTTTCACACCAATTTTTGTGTGTTCAAGAGTATCTGGTTGGGCAGCTCATATTATTGAGCAGAGATCAGATAATAAACTAATAAGACCAGGAGCAAAATATGTAGGTAGTGAACCACTTGATTTTGTGCCAATAAATGAAAGATAATAACATGATAAATGAGGTTTCAGAAAATTTTATTTCTGATTATGATAAAGAGATAAAAGAGATTGCAGACTATACTGTAAACTTCTCAAATTTTTCAGACTTGTCTAGACAAACAGCATACTATGTACTTCTAGATAGTATAGCCTGTGGTATACTTG
>JAYPDR010000082.1:0-7336 GCA_038125345.1 Marinoscillum sp.
AAGATACCTCTAGTGTTTTCATATAAATTATTTTCCCGATATCCATCACTTTTAACTTTTTCAATATTAATAAATGTATGAAATTTTGAGTTACTATTCGAAAATGAAAAATTATTTTCAAAAGTATTAAATGACTTGAAAGATGAAGAAAACCTTATAGTTTTATCTGATGATTTACCGCTACTTAGTATAATATTTCCTCCTAGCCCTGATCCATATATACTTGAATTTGGACCTTTAAAAATTTGGATTTGATCAATGCTATTTATTCCAAAGTCTTCTAATAATAATTCCCCAACTCCATTTGATAATGGTATATTATTTATGTATGCTTTGATCTTATTTGTAGAATAAGGTGATCTTGAACCCATTCCTCTAATTGTAATTCTATTGGTATTAAATCCAGCAGAGTGACTATATAATCCAGTCACTTGGTTAAGAGAGTTAATTACAAACTCATTTTCTTTTTTTCTAAATACTATGTCATCTAGAACAGATATCGATGTAGTAGCATACTTTAATTTATTTGATAATAAATTAGAGGAGATAGTAACATCATTTAAAATTATTCCTTTATTAATTAGTTTAATTTTTATAAGTTCTAAATTTTTAATAAATATATTTTTAGGATAGTATCTTGGATCAATTACAGAAATGGTTAGAGGTAGTTTATTGGAATCAATAAATAATTCACCATTATTGTTTGAAAAATAAATTTTATCTTTAATTAGTACCTGAACACTATCGAGTTTTACATCGGAAAAATTGTCTAAAAATAAACATATAGTTTTATCTTGAGAATATGATCTATTTGATATCAGTATTAATGATATAATTAAGCTTTTTATTAAGTATTTCATTGAAAAAATATATAGTAGGTAATAAATGATATTAGTATGATACCAATTATATATTTAGAAAGTTTAAAAACTTTTAATAAGTATTTGTTTTCTGTCATATTTGCAAATGCTCCTAGAGCAAAATAAATTATCCACGATAGGAATATGACACCTATTAAAATTGTAATACTTAAATTCATAATTAATTTTTATAAATTTAATAATCTTTAGATAAACCTATAATTTCAATGAAAAAAGTAAACTCATATTTTGTTTTTTATTTACTGTTATTTATTTCTTGTTCTAAAAGTATAGATATTAGTCAACTTGAGGTTATAGATAATATTTCATTTATTAATGGAAAAAAATTTTCTGGATTAGCTATAAAAAAAGATGATAATGATAATATTAGGGTAGAAGAAAAATATATCGAAGGAGTAAAATATTATACTAAGTTTTTTTATTCTAATGGTTCAGTTCAGAGCGAGTGGATTTATGGTTTATCAACTGTGTCAGTTACTAGATATTATAAAAGCGGAAAAGTTGAAAGTAGAGAAAGCTTTGACAAAGATTTAGTAAGAAATGGAACATCATATTTATACTATAAGAATGGAAACTTAAAAAGTGAGTGGAATTTTAAAGGTGGATTAAGAGATGGATTACAAAAGAATTTTTTTGGTGATGGGACTCTCTCAGATGAAACTGAAACAATAAAAGGAGTTCAAAATGGATTTATGAGAGTTTATGATAGAGAAGGAAAACTCATTAAAGAGATATACTATAAAGATGGGTTTCAGATAAAAATCTAACTAAACAGTTACTGTTAAAATATTATTATCCAAAGAAGCGTTATAAGAATCTAAATCGCTATTAGCAGGTCCACTTACAAATGTTCCATCGTTTGTGAAAATTGATGTGTGGCATGTACATGTAATATTTTTATTGCTGTAAGTCCAACTTGTTCTACATCCATCATGTGGACAAGCATTGGAGAAAGCTCTTATAATATTTTGCCCCACATTGACTATTAGCATTCCACCTTCATTAAATTTTTTAAATCCTCCTTCAGTTTTTAAAATTGAAAAGTTAGAGTGATTTAAATCTATTGTGTAAACATTTCCATCTTTAGTGTAGCCATTTTCAGAAACAATAGGGTTTGGGTTTGGTGTAACATCATCATTTGCATCATCACAACTAATGAAAAAAGATGATCCTAAACTTGTAAATAGAGCAGTAGATCCTGCTGTTTTTAAAAATTTTCTTCTATCATTCATATAATCTGAAACGAATAATTCATACTATAGTTTTATAAACTTATTAAGTATTGGAATTTTATAAAGAATTGTGATGTGTTAACTTCATATTTATTTTCTTTGATAAGGTTTTGATTACCTCCTATATAGAAGATTGTGAATGGACTTGGTGTCCATTCAAAAAGAGGTTGAAAAAAAAATGATTCTATAAAATTATTATATTCTGCAGCAATTCTAACTCCAACATATTTTGAAAATTGATACTTAGTATTCAATCTATTTACAAAACCTTTATAATAAAAATCAGTTGAGTTAATCTTTTGTAAACTGGAAAAGCTTATAAGGTTAGATATAGAAAAATTATTATTTAACTGAAAATTTAAAGTACTACTTATATTAAAATCTTTACCTAATTTTGGATTCTCATCGTTGAAGGCAATCTCTTTACCAAATTTTAAATTAGATTCAAAAGAAAATAATTCTATTGGACTTGTAAAAAAGCCAAAATTATATGATCCAAAATTCGAAAACTTTTCATCTAAATAATAAGAGATAAAGTCGTGGTCATATGTAAATAGTATATTAGTATTTCCCTTTAGAGATGCTCCAGCTGATCCATCTAAACTTATAACATCAATTTTATTATTAAAATTATGGAGCATATCATATTTAATAAAATATCTTAGGTTTTTAATAAGCCCTTTCTCTTTAAAATTTGTGTAAGATTGGAAATAAGTAATCCATTTCCTATCATTTTTTACCGCAAACCCCACGTCAGCTCTGTAACCTGGGTCTATATGCTTATACCCTAGATAGCTGTGCCAATTTTCAGTAGTTCTAGAGAGGCCTATAAACATTCCATTTCCATTAAATTTTTCTCCATCTAAATTAACAGTGTATTTATCAAAATGATCTTGAGTATCTATCCAGTTGTTAACTGGTTCTTTATTATAGTTTTTAATCATATCAAATTGTAATCTTAAGTTATTTGATATCTGAAATAATCCATCAAGAGCAAACAAGTTACCATAACCTCCACCATTATAGTATCTGCTAGTTGATAAAAATCCAATCTTGGATCCCTTAGATAAAAGTTTTTGGTAACGAAATACATTAACTAGTGATTTATCTCCCTCTCCGAAATAAGACTTATCTCTACCTGCAACAAGGTATGGAGATGTTTTATCTAGAGAGGATAAATAAAAAAATCTTGATTTTTTCCCTTGATTTAAAAGCTTCATTGCGAAGGAAGGATTATTTATTGATCTAGAATAAAATGGCTGGAGGTCAGGATTATTTAATTTTAAAATATCAGTTCCATTATTAAAAAAAGGTCTTTTTTCAGGATATATTAAAGAAAAGGATGAATTTATATCAATTAATGTAACGTCAGCTTCTACTTGTGAAAAGTCAGGATTGATAGCTAGCTCTAAAGACAAATTTTTAGAAAGTTCTGTATTTATACTTATTCCTATATTTGAATTAACTTTATCATATTCTAGATCATTTGAATAGTTTTTATTTCCAGTTATACTACTAGTTATGAAGGGTATCAAGTCTAATTTCTTCTCGATTGTAATATTTTCAAATAGAATTTCATCATCAAACTGACATGTTACGCAAGAATTATTCCTATCAGTTTTGCTAGAGGAGTAATCAAAATCAATATATTTTCTAAAAAAACTAAACTTCCAAATTTGATCTTTACCATTTGGGAAAGGAAGTGATGAAAAAGGAATTTTCATTTCTACATCATAGGAATTATTTGATATAGTTCCTGAAGATTCAAATTCAATATCATATGAAATATTATATCTAGATTCTTCTTGGATAGAATTTAAGATTCTTACATCAACTTGAGATCCATAAGGATTTGATCCTATAAATAAATTATTTCTACCATCTCCGTATGTATCAATAACAAACCCAACTACATCATCATTAAAAATACCCATATCATCCCTTTTCCTTATGGATGCTCTAACCATCTCTTTAGTTTTTGCGTGAATTCTGATATAGATATTATAATCGGAGTAAAGTATAAATGCTTTCGTCTCAACTATTGGTTTAGTATTATAACCTGGACTTGTCTCAAAGTTTAAATTAATCTCAGTGGCTCCTATCCATTCTACAGAATCAATTATTCCATCAACTGAAATTTTATTATCAAATATTTTTTGAGGTTTATGCAAATTTTGACCTGATGATAAATAAGATAAAGTAAAAAGAAAAATACTTAATAAATATTTTATCATTTTTATGGTTTGATGCGAAGTTACTCTAATAAATTAAATTGAAAAAATATAAATTTGTTCATGCCCTCATATTATATAACTACTTTAAATTTTGCTATTCCTTTTTTTATTACTCTTATATTAGTTGAAGTGGTATTGTCAAAAGTATTTAATAAAAGTTATGCTATTAGAAGTTTAGATACCTTATCAAGCTTATGTTCGGGATTAACAAACATTGTAAAAGATGTGCTTGGATTAACTGTAATAATTATTTCATATTCTTACTTGGTTAACAATATATCAATTTTTAAAATTGAGTCATCTATACTAGTTTATATTATAGCATTTGTTGGAATTGACTTTGCAGGTTATTGGGTTCATAGAATTAATCATAGTATCAATTATTTTTGGAACCATCACATTATTCATCATAGTAGTGAAGAGTTTAATTTAGCATGTGCATTAAGACAATCAATCTCAAATTTTTTTTCAATTTCATTTATTTTTTTAATTCCAATAGCACTGATTGGGATTCCAGCTAAGGTTGTTTCAGTTTTAGCACCGCTTCATTTATTTGCTCAATATTGGTATCATACTAGATTAATT
This sequence comes from Marinoscillum sp., assembly GCA_038125345.1. Taxonomy (GTDB): domain Bacteria; phylum Bacteroidota; class Bacteroidia; order Cytophagales; family MED-G16; genus MED-G16. Next base: position 4,933 of record JAYPDR010000082.1, read on the forward strand.
GGAAAAATGGGTATATTAGAATATATAATTGTTACTCCTTCTCATCATAGAGTACATCATGCAATTAATAAAGAGTATCTTGATAAAAATCTATCTCAAATATTCATAATTTGGGATAAAATATTTGGGACTTTTCAAGAAGAATTAGATGATGTTCCTCCTGTATATGGAGTTAAAAGACCTTTAAGGTCCTGGAATCCAATAAAAATAAATTTTTCCCATTTATTTCTTTTAGTTAAAGACTCATGGAGAACAAAAAGTATGATAAATAAGTTAAAAATATGGTTTATGCCAACTGGTTGGAGACCCGATGATGTGGAAAAAGACTATCCTGTATATTCTATTGATTCAGTTTATGATTATAAAAAATATTATCCTCTCTTAAGTATAAAATTACAGTTCTGGTCATGGTTTCAGTTTATCATGATCTTTATTTTTATTATGTATTTTATCAATACCCTTCATCTAAACTCATTTTTTGACTTAGCACTAAATACAATATTTATTTTTACTAGTATTTATAGTATGACTAGCTTAATGGATAAAGAAAATACATCCTGGATATTTGAATTAGTAAAGCTTATGCTAGGCATAGTATTAATAATCTACACAAATAGCTTCTCTCAACTTAACTTATATCTTCCTAATTATGAAGGTTTTTTCATGGCCTACTTAGTTCTATCTTTATTGGTAGTTTTGCTTTTTAATAAATATGAGTTGAGGTTAAAAAATTAACTTTTTAAAAAAGGATATCTATAATCTTTAGGTGTGTTGTATACTTCTTTTATAGTACGAGGTGATACCCATCTTAATAAATTAAGATATGAACCAGCTTTATCATTTGTCCCTGATGCCCTTCCTCCTCCAAAAGGTTGTTGGCCAACTACTGCTCCAGTTGGTTTGTCGTTTATATAAAAGTTTCCAGCAGAATATTCTAGCTCTTTTGTCGCAATATTGATAGCATCTTGTTCAGTAGCAAATATAGCACCAGTTAAGGCATAAGGTGATGTCTGATCTACAAGTTTCAATGTTTTATCAAATTCTTTATCCTCATAAATATAAATACAAGTTACAGGTCCAAAAACTTCCTCGACCATTAACTTATTTTTTGGATTACTCGTAACAAAGACAGTAGGATTGATAAAGTAACCTTTAGTGTTACTATAATCTCCTCCAAGAATCAGATTTAAATCCTTATCTTTTTTCCCATCTTCAATATAGCTAACTATCTTATTAAATGCTCTCTCATCAATTACTGCATTCATGAAATTACTAAAATCTTCTGGTTCACCAATTTTAATTGTTTTTATTTCTTCAATAAGATCATTTTTAATGCTTGGCCATAGGGATTTAGGTAAATAAATTCTAGAAGGAGCACTACATTTTTGACCTTGGAACTCAAAACAACCTCTGATAATAGCAGTAGAGACTTCCTTAGATTTTGCTGACTTATGCGCTACTATAAAATCTTTTCCTCCTGTTTCACCTACAACTCTTGGGTATGATTTATAGTGATCTATATTTCTTCCAATTTCTTTCCATAAATTTTTAAAAACACTAGTGCTGCCAGTAAAATGGAGTCCAGCAAAATCTTTATGCTTGAAAATTATGTCTCCTGCATCAGGTCCATCAACATAAATAATATTTATCACCCCATCTGGTAAACCTGCTTCCTTAAATACATCCATTATGACTTTTGCAGAATAAATTTGTGTATATGCAGGTTTCCAAACTATAGTATTTCCCATTAATGCTGGACTAGCACACAAATTACCTGCTATAGAAGTAAAATTGAAAGGACTTATTGCAAATACAAATCCTTCTAATGGCCTGTAGTCTAATCGATTCCACATCCCATCAGAAGATTCTGGTTGATTCTTATAAATTTCTTCCATATAATATGAATTAAAATTTAGGAAGTCAATGAATTCACATGCAGCATCAATTTCAGCTTGATAAATATTTTTTGATTGACCAAGCATGGTTGATGCATTTATTTTAGATCTATATGGTCCAGCAAGTAATTTTGCAGCTTTTAAAAATATTGAAGATCTACTTTGCCATGACATTGATGACCAAGTTTTTTTAGCTTTGAGAGCTGCATCTATAGCCATTTTAACGTGAGACTTATCCCCTTCATAAAAATTTCCTAGATGGAGCTTATGATCGTGTGGAGCACTAATTTTTATTTTTTTTTCAGTTTTTATCTCTTTTCCATCAATAATCATTGGAATATCTATGCATTCTTTTTTCATTTTATTTAGAGTTTTGACTAACTCTTTTTTTTCTACAGATCCTTCTAAATAATCTTTAACTGGTTCATTGATAGGTATAGGAGTTTCAAAAAATGCATTGTTCATATGTAATTAATTTAGTTTTTCCAGGTTTTTAATTCTATTTTATT
>JAYPDR010000083.1:0-7299 GCA_038125345.1 Marinoscillum sp.
ACTATTCTTTTCAACTAGTATCTGAGCGTCTTCAATTTCTCCTTCATTTGTCTGAGCAAAAGATAAAAAACTTAAAAAAAACAGAAAGAGTATTATAATTTTTCTATTCATCTAACGATATTTTATTTTTTAAAACTAAAGCTTCTTGTACAATATCATCTATTTGTGAATTTTCAATTAATGACTCAAGAGTAGCATTAGCCTGAAAATTTTCACCCATTGATATAAAAATATCTGCTATTAAAATGTACGATTTTCCAACCCAATACTCATAGTTAGAAAAGTTTTCATTTAAAGAATATAATGATTCTAAAGCTTGATTTTTTTGAGAGTTTTTATAAAATAATTGAGCAAGCAAAAAATTAGCTTCAGCAGCACTTTCATCTTTCACTAAATTAATCGTAGTCAGAAGCTTATCAATAGCATTTGAAGTGTTTCCAATATCAATATATGACTTAGCACTAAGAAGATTTATCTTATTTCTATTAGTAAATGATATTTTATCAAAATTATTTATTTGATCTGAGTAATATTGGACTGAATCATATTTTTTCAAATAATAATAGTTTGTTAATGATCCAATATAAGAATCTATTTTTTCTCTATTATTATTACTAGAAGCCTCAAGTTTTTTAAAAAATAATAATGATTTATCATAATCTTTAATATTTAAGTTTATTTGTGCAAGTCTATTTAACGATCTAGTAAAATATTTTGAGTTAATACTATCTAGAAGAATTTCATAAATAGAAGACGCTTGTTCAAATTCATTAATATTAAAGAGAGACTCTGCTAAATAATAATTAGTCTCATATCTATTGAAAGAAATCTCACCTTCAGACTTTATTTTGTTAGTATAATCAATAAGATCCTCATACTTCTGATTAAAGTAAAGATTTCTAATGTTATCAAACTGAATCTTTAATATATCATTGTTTTCAGGAAATCTTTCTTTATAATTAGATATAAGTTGATTCAGCTGAGAAAAGTTATTACTATAGGAAACTATTTTCTGCATTCCAAGAAGAGCCTCACTTTGTATTTTAGAATCATTTATATTATTTAAAATGTATAAATAATCCGCTTCAGCCTGATCATATGATCTTAAATTAAAGTAAGATGTAGCCCTATTAAGATATGAGAAAGGTAGGTACTCGCTAAATTTAAACCTACTTATTAATTCAGAATAATTACTTATTGACAAGTCAAACTGAGAATTCTCAAAGTAAATTTGTGCCTTTCTAAAAATTGCATCATCATCTAGACTAGCCTCAGAACTATTTATTACTTTATCCATGTAAACAATTGAATTTGTGAAGTCATTTAATCCATAATAGCATAGCCCAAGTTGGTAGTTTATATAATTCCTATTTATTTCATTTAACTCAAGAGTTTGTTTATAATATGTTATTGCATTATCAAATCTTTTTGATGCATAATATGAATCTGCTAACCTTATAAGAGCATCAACATCTGACTTATTATTAATTCTTTCATTTTTATCTAAGAAACTTTTAAGATAAATTGAAGCCTGGTTGTAATCATTTAAATTATAGAAAGAATAACCAAGAACAAGATCAAACTTAGACTTTAGGTCATTACTCATCGTTTGAGAATAAACCTTCAATATTTCATCGGTAGATTTTTTATAATTATTCCCAATAAAATATGCTTCAGATTCATTTAGGATAGATTTTAGAAAAATTTCTTTATCAGAGTTATACCTTTGTGATAAATCAAAATATTTAATTGAATTAGCGAAATTACCTCTATTAAATTCATTTACTCCTTTCTGATAAGTAACATATTGAAATTTAATTTTTTCATCAGAAGAGATATTTTTCTTAGCATTTAAATATTCAATTATTCTTGAATAATCATTTGTCATGAAATAATTTTCACTAAGTAATTCGTCAAGTATCTCATTTTCATATGAGGGATAGGTACTTTTTATTTTATTTATAACAGCGATTGATAAGTCATAGTCCCCTATTTCATAATTTGTTATGGCATAGTTCAGTAGTGACTTAATAGTGTAGTTTTCATCATCATCTTTTTTATAGGATGCATAGAAATAATTTTTAGCTAAATTAAAATCTTCTTCATATAAAAATATAAGACCAAGATAAAAAGAAGAATACTGAGAGTATTTTGAGGAAGAATAAGATAAGGATTTAAATATTTTTTTCGCAGATTCATAATCATTAAGCTTGTAGAGTGAATAACCTTTCATAAAAGAAATTTCATCCTCTCTATCTATAGTATTTTTAATATAACTTAAAGTATTTATACTATTTTCATATTCATTCATCTTAAGAAATGACTTCCCTATAAAGAAATAACAGTAGTCAGAATTTAAGGTTGATTTATTAACTTTCTCAGAATTTAAGATTACTTCATTATAATTATTCTCTAAATAATTTATACTAATAATGTATTGTAAATATTTATTTTCATAAGTAATATCTGAAATCTGATTAAAATAATTTTTGGCTTCATCAAAATTATCCTCTAGATACGATATAACCCCTAAGAAATAATTAGCATTGTCTGCAAAATCTAAAGCCTCAACTTTAGATATGTAATCTTTTGAAGCAATATAATTTCTATCATTAAAATAAGCTACTCCAATTAGGTAATTCACCTCATCAGTCTTGGGTTCAATTTTTTCTAGAAATTTAATTGATGATTTAAAACGGTCAATGTTAAATTCAGATTTACCAAATTCATAAAATAAAATTTCTCTAGTGTCTGAATTATTTGTTATGATATAATTTTCAATTTTATCTCTTAACAACTTGAGTCTTCTTGTTGGAATTATACCATTGGAATTAAAATTAGATTTTAGAAGCGAAATAATATATTGAGAGACAAGATCTGATGGTAACGTCTCAAAATCATCATTTAGATAATTTTCTTCAAAGAATGAAACATAAGCAGAATAATTTGCAGAATTAAATAATTGAGTTAACTTTTTATCGTTCTGTGAAAAAACAAATGTGTTTATAAAAAAAAATAAAATCAGTGGAAAATATTTCATTTGGTAAATATTCTATAAATAATTTCACCCATCAGAGCCTTACTGTCAGGTTTTATTTGTTTTAATCCTTTAGAGATTAGGTCTAATTCTTTTACAAAGTTTAAAATAAGAAATAACTCTGTTAAATTATAGTTTTGCAATGCTTTCAAGTATGATTTTGCTACGTAAGGATGAACGGATAAGGTAGAAGAAATTGTATCAATAGTTTTAATATTTTTAGATTTGATAATTAAAAGCTTTGAAAAAAAACTAAACATATAAATTATTAATTGTTGTAATGGAAATTTTATTTCATTTGAAGTAAAATAGTTCAATATCTTACTACATTTTAGAGAGTTTCTCTCAATCAAACTATCTTGAAACTCAAAGAGATTATACTCTCTATTTATTCCAGTGTACTTAATTATATCTTCTTTTGTTATGTTTTTAGAAGAAATATTTAAGAAAATCTTATCTAAAGCATTATCAATTTTTTCTAAACTATTTCCAATATTTTCTGTAAATAATAAAAGTGCATCTTCAGTGATTGAATAACTTCTTTTGTTTATCTCTGATCTTATCCAGCTAGGAAGCTGATTATCATAAATTTTATTCTCTTTTGAACTGGAATCCAGTATGCAGGAAAACTCATTAAATGTCTTAAAAAGTTTTCCTCTCTTATCTAATGTTTTATTATTTAAACAAATTATTAATGTCGTTGAGGGATTTAAATTACTTAAGTAACTAATCAATAAGTCATTCTTTTTTTCATTATTTCTTTTAAAGACATCTAAATCTTGAGCCTCCTTAACGACTATAAGCTTTTTGTCTGACATCATTGGAAAACTCTTACAAGATCCAATAATCTGCTCGACTGAAGATTCACTACCATAAAGAATTTCTTGATTGAATGTTTTGTAAGTTTCCTCTATAAAATTAGACTCAAAAAAAAATGCTATTTTTTTGATAAAGAAAGTCTCCTCACCCATTAGAAGATAAATTTTATCGAATTTATCTTCATTCAAATTTTTTAAAATTTGATTATAGGTCTGAATCATTAGATTATTACATAAAAGTAAATAGTTTTTTAATAATATTGCATGTAAATAATTATTATTAGAAATTAAATGAAAAATTTCGTTGAGGAGCTCAGATGGAGAGGATTAATTCATGATATAACACCTTCTGCAGAAGAGTATCTTAAAAATAATTCTACGTCAGGATATATTGGCTTTGACCCTACAGCTGACTCTCTACATATTGGTAATCTTGTTCAGATAATGACATTAGTTCATTTCCAGAAATGTGGACATAGACCTATCATCTTGATTGGTGGAGCAACTGGTATGATTGGAGACCCTTCTGGAAAAACAAAAGAGAGAAAGTTCTTAGATGAAGAAACATTGACAAGAAATCAGAACAAGATACGTCTTCAATTTGAAAAATTTCTTGATTTTAATGGATATAATTCAGCTTCAATTGTAAATAATAAAACATGGTTTGGAGATTTTAATCTTCTTGATTTTTTAAGAAAAGTTGGAAAACATATATCTGTAAATTATATGATTGCAAAAGATTCAGTGAAAAATAGATTAGAAACTGGAATCTCATTCACAGAATTTAGTTATCAGCTTATTCAAGGATATGATTTTTATTGGTTGTGGAAAAATAAAGATGTAAAAATTCAGTTTGGAGGTTCAGACCAGTGGGGAAATATTTTAACAGGGAACGAACTTATAAGAAGAATTGAAGGTGGAGAGACTCATGCTCTCACTACCCCACTTATAACTAAAGCCGATGGTGGAAAGTTTGGAAAAACAGAGGAAGGAAATGTTTGGTTAGATGAAAATAAGACTAGCCCATACAAATTTTATCAGTTTTGGATTAATGTCACTGACGAGGACGCAAAGACATTCATAAAAATATTTACTCAAAAAAATGAAAGTGAAATAAAAAAAATAATTTCAGATCATGATAAAGAGCCTCATCTTAGATTACTTCAAAACGCATTAGCTGAAGAGATTACTGAGATTGTTCATAACAAAGAAAAATTAAAGATTGCTCAATCAACATCTAAAGTTCTTTTTGGAAAATTTGACAAAGAGGATTTTGATCAATTAGATGAAAAGGTTATGGAATCACTCTCTACTGCAGTTCCATCTGTTACAATAAATAGAAATAAATTATCTAACGATCTAAAGACAGTTCTAACAGAATCAACAAATTTTCAAATATTTTCTTCTAAATCTGAACTAATTCGATTAATAAAGAATAATGGTCTCAGTATAAACAAAGAAAAAATTACAAGTGAAGAGTATAATTTAACTGATAAATTAAAACACGAAAAATATTTACTAATTCAAAAAGGTAAGAAAAATTATACTTTTATTATTGTTGAATAAATTTATATTTGTGGAAAAAATTATAAATAAAATATGCAAAACTCTAAATTAGTATCAGCTATTATCTTTTTACTCTTCGGATTAACTATTCTTTTTTCATTTGCTTCTAGCTTGTTTTATGTAATTGAATCAACTGAAAGAGCAGTTATTTTCTATAAGTTCGGTAAAGGTCTAGACAAATCTAATGTCGTAAAACCCGGTTTTGGTGTAAAGGCACCATGGAATGATATCTATAAGTTTGATATAACTGATAACCTTGTTGAAGAAACTATTGACGTACTTGATGGAAGTGGACTTAGTATTAATGTAGATGTAACAATGAATTTTCATCTTAAATATGACAGTGTTGGAGAAATATATGAAACTTATCAATTTGACTATCTAAGAAGATTAGTTCGGCCAGTTTTTAGATCTACTGTAAGAGATGTAATGGGAAGATATACTGCAGAAGAAATTTATTCAACAAAGAGAGCAGAAGTTGAGAACCTAATTCAGGAAGAGGCAAGTGAGGTATTAGATCAACCTGGAAATAATATTGTATTGAAATCTCTTCTTATAAGATCAATAACTCTACCTGCTCAAATTAAGAATGCAATTGAAAATAAATTACAACAAGAACAAGAGGCTTTGGCTTATCAGTATAGATTAGAAAGAGAAAAAAGCGAAGCTGAAAGGAAACGAATTGAAGCACAAGGTGAAGCAGACGCAAATAGGATAGTAAGTAATAGTTTAACTCCAAACCTATTAAAAATGAGAGGAATTGAGGCAACAAGTAAACTAGCCAACTCTCCTAACTCTAAAGTTGTAGTCGTTGGAAGTGGTAAAGATGGACTTCCAATTATTCTTGGTGGAAATAATTAAATATTAATATGAGTGAATATGCATCCCTTCACTTTGATGGTAAAGAAATAAAATTACCTATCATAACTGGATCAGAAAATGAAAAAGCAATTGATATATCTAGCTTGAGATCTGAAACAGGGCTAGTTACTCTTGATAAAGGTTTTAAAAACACTGGATCTACAACTAGCAATATAACTTACTTAGATGGTGAAAAAGGCATACTTAGACATAGAGGATATTCTATTGAAGAATTAGCCTCTAAATCAACTTTTACTGAGGTGTGTTATTTACTTATATATGGCGAATTACCAACACAATTAGAATTAGATAAGTTTGAAAACAACATTAAAATTCATACACTTGTTCATGAAGATTTTAAAATTATACTAGAAGGATATCCATCAAAAGCTCATCCTATGGGGATACTTTCATCTTTAATGACAAGTTTGAGTGCTTTTTATCCAGAGTCTCTTGATCCGAATAGGTCAAAAGAACTTGTTGATTTAAGTATAGTTAGAATTTTAGGTAAATTCCCAACATTTGCTGCTTGGTCTTATAAAAAAAGGAATGGACACCCTATTATCTACCCTGATAATAGCTTGGATTACTGCTCAAATTTTTTAAAGATGATGTTTGAGCTTCCTTCTGAACCTTACCCTCAGAATTCTGTTGTAACTGATGCATTAAATAAGCTTTTAATATTACATGCTGATCATGAGCAAAACTGTTCAACTTCTACTGTTAGAATAGTAGGTTCATCTCATACCAGCATTTACCCTTCGATTTCTGCGGGTATTAACGCATTATGGGGACCTCTTCACGGAGGTGCTAACCAAGCTGTCATTGAAATGCTTGATTCAATTATTAAAGATGGAAATGATATTAACAAATATATCAAGAAAGCAAAAGATAAGGATGATCCATTTAGACTAATGGGATTTGGACATAGAGTGTATAAAAACTTTGACCCAAGGGCAAAAATAATTAAGATTGCTGCAGATAAGGTCCTAGAAAAATTAGGCGTTAATGATCCTG
>JAYPDR010000084.1:0-7082 GCA_038125345.1 Marinoscillum sp.
TTTCCAGACTGAATCTGATTTCCAATTTCTCTAGCAATAGAATTTGATTCAGTTAAAATACTATCAAGCTCAGATTTAAGTTTTTTTCTTTTATTATCAAGATGAAGAACTTCATTAATTTGAGTCTTAACATCAATTCCTCTTTTACTTAGTGAAAGCACATAGTTTTCTTTTTCTTCTCTGATCTTATTAAGCTCAATCATAATTTGAAATTTTACATGAAGTTAGTACGATTGACAATAAAAATTCAATCTAATAAAAATTAATTTTTTTTTTGCAAATATGCATAATAATGGTATCATTGCACGTTCAATTGTTATTAGGTCAACCCTAAAACATTAATCAAACTCAATTATTAATCAACTTAAATTACAACTTTTATGTATACAATGGACGAGTTAAATGATAAGTTATTATCAGAACTCAAAAATATAACTGAAGAACTTGGAATCAAAGGTGCTTCAAAGCTCTCAAAGCAAGATCTCATATACAAGATATTAGACGAGCAGGCAATCTCAAAACCTAAAAAGTCTTCTGTCAAAAAATCTCCAAAAGAGTCCCAATCATCTAACTCTAGTGCCCCAGTTAATGCTGGTGTTGGAAAAGGTGCTGGAAAAGGTGCTGGAAAAAGAGATTCGGAAAGAACTCATGATAGAGGCCCCTCTCATAGAACATCTGAATACGACAAACAAGTCAAAGATTTTGAAGGTGTTATTGAGAGTGAGGGAGTGTTAGAAATGATGCAGGATGGGTATGGGTTTTTAAGAAGTAGTGATTATAACTATTTAGCTAGCCCTGATGATATTTATGTCTCACCTTCACAAATAAAATTATTTGGTTTGAAAACTGGAGATACTGTTTTTGGAAAAATTAGACCTCCAAAGGAAAATGAGAAATACTTTGCCCTTATTGAGGTTTCTAAAATTAATGGTAAATCACCTGATGAAGTTAGAGACAGAATTCCTTTTAAGTATCTCACGCCTTTATTTCCTGAAGAAAAATTAAATTTGAGCACAAATCAAGATAATTACTCTACAAGAATTCTTGATTTATTTTCTCCGATTGGAAAAGGCCAGAGAGGTATGATTGTCTCTCAGCCTAAGACAGGTAAGACGGTTTTATTGAAACAGATTGCTAATGCTATTGCAGAAAATCATCCTGAGGTATATCTTATGATTCTACTTATTGATGAGAGACCTGAGGAGGTAACAGACATGGCTAGAAGTGTAAAAGCTGAAGTTGTTTCATCTACTTTTGATGAGCAAGCTGAAAGACATGTCAAGGTCGCAAACATTATACTAGAGAAAGCAAAGAGAATGGTAGAATGCGGTCATGATGTTGTTATTTTATTAGATTCAATTACAAGGTTAGCCCGTGCGCACAACACAGTTATTCCTTCCTCTGGAAAGATTCTCTCTGGAGGGGTTGATGCAAATGCGCTTCATAAGCCAAAACGTTTTTTTGGTGCTGCTAGAAATGTTGAGAATGGTGGCTCGCTTACAATCATTGCTCCCGCTCTTAGTGAGACCGGTTCACAAATGGATGAGGTGATATTTGATGAATTTAAAGGAACTGGTAACATGGAGCTTCAGCTTGATAGAAAATTATCTAATAGAAGAATTTATCCTGCTATAGATGTTACTGCATCTGGAACTAGAAGAGAAGATCTTCTTGTAGGTAAGGATGAGCTCTCTAGACTTTGGATTCTTAGAAAGTACTTGGCAGATATGAATTCAGTTGAGGCAATGGAGTTTCTTCTATCTAAAATTAAAGGGACAAGAAATAACGAAGAGTTTCTTGTGTCAATGAACGGATAGGTTTGAGTTAATTTTCAAAAATTTTTCTATTAATTATTAAATATAATTTCTAGATTTAGTTCATGTTTTTAAAGCATGATACTCTTGAGTCTAAGAAGGTATTTGAATTGATTTCATCAGACTTCAAATATGCGAAAGCACTTGATTCTTTTGGTATAGATTTTTTTAAATATTATAATTTTACTATTGGTGAGCTATGTGCAAAGAAAGGTATATCCTCTAGCTCTTTGTTTGGGTACAGAGTCGCTATGGATGAATCTTTTGATTTAGATATAGATACTTTACAATCTACTCCTTTAAATTTGCTAATCGAGTATCTCAAGCATAATCACGGTTACTTTATAAAAAATAAGCTTCCATACATTAAAAATTTAATTGCTAATCTTACCATTGAAGATAAAAAGTTTAAATTTTTTAATGATCTTAAATTTATTTTTCCATTATTCTATGAAGACTTTGTTGATCATATTTTAGAGGAAGAGAAGCATGTTTTTACTTTTATCCAAGCTCTTTATTATGTCCATGATGACTACAGGAGTCATGTTAAATTGTTTTTTGATATGAAAAAAATATCTTTAAAAGAAATTGCTAAGGAGCATTTGGAGGAAGATTCAGAAATGTCAGGAATTAGAGGGTTAACAAATAATTATTCAATAAAGAATATTGATAATTTACATCTAAAGGTTATTTATCAGGAGCTTGAGTCATTTGATAGGGATCTAGAGCTTCATTCAAAGATAGAGAATGAAATTATGTTCCCTCGAGCAATAGCTCTTCAAGATAAGATTTCAGATAAAATAAGAAATATTTCATTTCTTAATTGATGGGAAGAGTAGTTTGTTTTGATTTTGGCAGCAAAAGAATTGGCGTTGCTGTAACTGATGAGCTTCAGATAATTTCAACTCCTCTTGAAACTATTAGCACCTCTGAAATTCATAATTTTATTCATAAATATATTTCTGAGAACGAGGTTGAACTTTTTGTTGTTGGTCTGCCCTTAAACTTAAAAGGAGAAAAGACTGATTCAACAGATATCACCAAAAGCTTTATCAATACTTTAAAAAAAAAATATCCTTCAATCCCAACTGAGACGTATGATGAGAGGTTAACTTCTAAGATTGCAAGGGAATCCATATTGGCTATGGGAAAGAATAAAAAATTCAGAAGAGATAAAACAAATATTGATAAAATTAGTGCTTCATTAATTTTACAATCATATTTGAAAAGAAAAAATATATGATTTACCCAATAACACTTTACGGGAGTAATGTGCTCAGACAAAGATGTGAAGAGATTAGTAAAGGAGAGCTAGATATTTTGTCTTTATCAGATGATATGTTTGAGACAATGATGAGCGCTGACGGAATTGGTTTGGCTGCTCCTCAAATTGGAATTAGTAAAAGAATTTTTGTTGTGGACGGATCTTCAATAGAAGATGATGATATGTCATCATTTAAGAAAGTATTTATTAATCCTGTAATAATTAAAGAGTATGGAGATACATGGGAATTTGAGGAAGGTTGTTTGAGTATTCCTGGAATCCGCGGAGGTATATCAAGAAAATCAACAATAGAGTTGTCATACTTTGATGAGAAATGGAATAAAAAAACAGAGACATTTTCAGGTATGCAAGCTAGAGTGATTCAACATGAGTATGATCATTTAGAGGGTAAGTTGTTTATAGATTATCTTTCTCAGATAAAGAGAAAATTAATTAAAAGCAAGCTTAATGAAATCTCGAAAGGAAATTGTGATGTTCACTATAAAATTCAGGTTGCTAGATGAAAGAGTTGGAGTTAGAGTATTTATATAATTATTTTAAAAATTCTTCTGGTATCTCAACTGACTCTAGGAATATTGAGAAAAATTCTATGTTTTTTGCCTTAAAAGGTGAAAATTTTGATGGAAACAAGTTTGCTTTAGATGCCATTGAGAAAGGCGCATCTTTTGTTGTTGCTGATGACCCATCTCTGAAAGATATATCAGAGAAGATAATATGTGTTAAAGACTCTCTCAAAACACTTCAGGATCTTGCTAGATATCATAGGTCATCACTAAAAATTCCTGTTGTTGGATTAACTGGTTCAAATGGTAAAACAACAACAAAAAACTTAATAGAAAGGGTATTATCAATAAAATTTAGGGTTAGAGCTACTCAGGGAAACCTCAATAATCATATAGGTGTCCCTATCTCCGTGTTAAGTATTAAAGAAGATGATGAGATTGCTGTTATAGAGATGGGTGCTAGTGGTGTTGGTGAGATAGAGCTTCTTTCGAGTATTTGCAGGCCAACAATTGGAGTGATTACGAACATTTCAAATGCTCATGTAGGTGGCTTTGGAAATTTAGAGGGAGTGATTCGTGGAAAGTCTGAATTATTTGATTTTATTCTAAAGAATAAGGGTCACGTTATTATTAATGACTATGATGATATTGTAAGGAATTTTGCAAAAAGATTTGATAAGCCTATACATATAAAAGGAGATGACTCAATTGTAGATATAAAGCTTATACAGTCTGATCCCAATATTAAATTTCAAGTAGGAGAGGGTAAAATATTTACCAGTTATTTATTTGGAGAATATAACTTTCAAAATATTTTATTTGCATTTTCAGTTGCGAAATATTTTGGAATTGAGGAGTTAGATTCTGCTAAAGTAATTTCTCAGTATAGCCCTCAGAATAACAGGTCAGAAAAAATAGAGTTTAAGTCAAATTGTATTGTTCTTGATGCTTACAATGCTAACCCTGTATCTATGAAAAATGCTATTTCTTCAGTTATAAATTTTCCAAATAAAAATAAAGTTTTCATTCTCGGAGATATGAATGAATTAGGAAGTGACTCAGAAAGAGAGCATAATAAAATAGGAGATATACTTCAAAACTATAATACTCATCTCTGTTTTTTTGTGGGAATGAAAATGAAAGCAGCTCACAAGAAAAAAACTGGATCAGTGTGGGTCAGTGATTTAGAAGGACTGAGAAATGAGTTAAAAAAGATTACTATTAATAATTCTGATATATTAATAAAAGGATCAAGAAGTTTACAGTTAGAGGGTGTTCTTGATACAGTTAAGCAAATATCAATTTAATATTTGTTGTAAATAACTTTACTCCAATAGCAAGTAAAATAATTCCAAATACTTTTCTTAGAATATTTATCCCTTGCTCTCCAATTACTTTTTCAATTTTTTCAGATGATTTCAAGACAAAGTATACAAGTATAGTATTAATTATTATAGCAAGGATAATGTTAATGTCATCGTACTCTGACTTAATTGAAATTAGTGTTGTTAAAGTTCCAGGTCCAGCAATTAAAGGGAAAGCTATAGGAACGATTGATGCTGTTTTTGGGTTGCTATCTTGATATAGTCTTACTCCTAGAATCATCTCAGTGGCAAGAAATAATATAATGATTGATCCTGCAATAGCAAAAGATCCCACATCTACACCTAGTAAATTTAATAGCACCTCACCAACAAATAAAAAAACGATCATAATCACCAGAGCAGTTATTGTAGCTTTTCCTGATTCAATTACTTTGTACTTCTCTCTTAATAAAATAATTAGAGGTATATTCCCAACTACATCTATGATCGCAAATAAAATCATTGAGGCAGATATAAATTCTTTAAGATCTATTGTCATTTTTTAAATTTAAGCGCGCAAATATAGAATTTAAATTTAAAAAGAAAAATGCCCCATAAAATACGGGGCACCAACTAACTAACCAAGTCTGTTATTTATAACCAAACTATAAAATGAATATTCTAAATTATAAATTATTTAATAAAATGAAAATAAATATGTAAACATTGATGTTATAAAATATAAAATTTACAAAATCTATAATTTATGATATTTATTTTTAAAAATATGTAATTTTTTTTATAGAAAAAATCTCTTTTTTAGAGAAATAATAACACATAAAATGAACTATTCACTATACTATCAATCTTTAAATAAGTATTTTCAAAATAATTCAAATCAAATAACTCAAAAAAATATTTAAATTGCTGTCTATGTCTAAAAATGAAATCTTTAAGTTCGGTTTTTTTCTTGTTTCTTTCTTACTGGTTATTGTTTTGCATTCTTCGTGTAAAGAAGAAAAACTACTTACTTTAACTACTTATATTATCCCAGAGAATTCTGGAGAAATTCTCCCTTCATCAGGAACATATGAGTCTGGTGCCACAGTAATTGCTGAAGCTTTAAATGCAGAAAATTTTATCTTTTCTAGATGGTCAGGTGATATCAATAGCTCCGAGAATCCAATAGAGTTTCAAATTGATTTTGATATGAATATTGTCGCTGAGTTCACAGAGAAAGATTCTCCAATTGAAGATCAGGATAATGATGGTGTTGCTGACTCTATTGATTTGTGTCCAGACACAGAGCAGGGAATACCTGTTGACAAGAATGGGTGTATACTTAGAAATGAGTTTGATGAGAGTTATCTTGCTATTTGGGCTGATGAATTTAACTACCAAGGAAATGTGGATAAAAATAAGTGGCATCATCAAGTTATCCCTCCTCAAAGTGGGAGCTGGTTTAATGGTGAGCTTCAGCATTACACAGACAGATCTGTGAACTCATACGTGAGTGATGGCTCGCTCAATATCGTTGCAATAAAAGAGAATTATACGTATGAGAATTCTTCTAAAGGATACACATCAGCTAGGCTCAACTCAAAATTTGGATTTAAGTATGGGAGGGTAGATGTTCGTGCTAAGCTTCCAAAAACTGAAGGTACGTGGCCAGCTATCTGGACTCTAGGCACAAATATTAATGAGATTGGTAACTACTTTGGTGATTCGCAGGGAAGTGTAGGTTGGCCAAAGTCTGGAGAGATAGATATAATGGAGCAGACAGGTTGGAATAAAAATGAGACCATAGGTCATTTTCATTATGCGGATCAAAATGGAAATTATAAAGACCAAGGTGGAGTAACACAGGTGTCAAATACTAATGAAATATATCATGTGTACTCAATGATCTGGACAGAGGATCACATAAAACTTTTGGTAGATAACAAAGAATTTACTTCTCTTGAAACTAAAAATTTAGATTCATTCAATAACCCACATTATATTTTGCTTAATGTCGCTATTGGAGGGAATTTAGGTGGAAATGTAGATCCAAACTATGGTGATGATGAGATGGTAGTAGATTATGTTAGGGTTTTTCAGAAAGAATAAGAAATAAAAATTCATGAAGTTTAATTTGAGGCTTGTCCTTTTTGTTATGGTAGTATTTTTTGTGATA
>JAYPDR010000085.1:0-6908 GCA_038125345.1 Marinoscillum sp.
ATATTTCACAGTTGTTTCCAATTTTTACATCACTACCAATGTATACATTTGGATGAATAACAACTCCTGATCCAAGAATTACATTTTCTCCAATATATGTATTTGCTCCAATAATACTTTTTTTACCAATATTTACATTTTTTTCGATTACAACATTTGGGCCTATTGATAAGTTTTCTCCAAGGAGAGAGCTTGAATGTATTTGGGCAGAATTATGAATCTCGGGTTTATACTCTTTTTTAAAAAAAAGATTTGAAACTTTTGCAAAAGCTAAATAAGGGTCATCGACATAAATGGATGGGCCTTTATACAGGTTAGCATCAGATTGTTTAAGTATAACTAACCCTGCATTAGTAGTGATTAAATCATTTTTATATTTTGAGTCGCTAAAAAAACTTACCGAATCACTTTTTGCTGATGTTAAGTTAGCTAAATTTGTTATGACTAAATCTTCGTGAGTACAAGATCCGTTTACAATCTCAGCAATCTTCGAAGATTTAATTCTAATCTGCATCAATACTATTTTAAATTTGCGAGCGCTTTCAATACTAACGGTGTCATATCAGTTTTGTCACTTGCGTATGCTACGCCCGTATAAAAAATCAAATCATATTTTTCGCTTTTAGCTAAATCATCTATTACTTGAGTAATTTTAGATTGAAGTTTATTAATTTCATCTCTTCTGCGGAGATCAATATCTTCTCTCAACTCCCTCTCTGTTCTTTGAATATCTATTCTTGTTTGCTGTAATTTTTTTTGTTTTTTCTCTTTATCTGCATCGCTCAATATTAAAATATCCTTTTTAAATGCTTTTTCATCTTTATTAAGTTCTTCAATCTCTTTTTTTAATTTTTCTGTTCGGACCTTAAATTCAGCTTCTAATTTTTTATTGCTTTGTGCTGCTTGCGGCGCTTCTTTTAAAATTTGGTCAACTTTTACAAAACCAATTTTTAATTCTGCATAACTTAAATTAATAAAACCAAATATCAAAAAAAACATCAGTATTAATTTTTTCATTTTTTCATTCCTTTCAAAATTTAAAAACTTGATCCCATTCCAAACTGGAATTTCTCTACATCATCGTGCTCATCCTCATTTAAAGGAATAGCTAATGAAATATTAAGAGGTCCAAAAGGAGATAACCATAGAGCACCTAAACCTGCACTATATCTCAAATCACCACCATTAATCGAATCATCAAATGCAGAACCGCCTTCAACAAATGCACTCAACCTATAATTATCAGCTTGTTTAATAAAGGGAATTGGAAAGTAACTGTCAATACCAAGCGTAATCATTTTATTACCGCCATACGTAATATAATCTTGCGCATTAGAATCATATATTTTTTTCCCAATCGAGCCCTCTTTGTAGCCTCTAACGGTTGATTTGCCTCCTACCCTAAAGTTCTTAAAGAAAGGGAATGGATCATCGCCATATGCATCTGCAAAACCAATTGATGCTCTTACTTTGGTTACAACTGAATTAGATATTGGGAAAAACTTTTCCCCCTTTAGGGTTAACTTATAATATTCTAAATCAAGAACCGGCGCAGTAACATCTAAAGCTGCTGAAAGTTTATGTCCCTTGGTAGGAAAGAATGGATTATCAATTGTATTGTCATTCCATCCAGCATAAAAAAGGATAGAATTCATTTCACAACTTGTCGATCCAGCACCATCAAGTTGAGCACAATAATCTAAATACTTTTGAGGAGACTTGGCGTTAAGGTCAACTTCATTAAAGTCTAAACTAGAGCCAAATTTAAACATCTTAAATTCATCTAGGGGTATGCCAAAATCAATACTACCGCCAAAATTAGTCGATTTATAATCACCTGTTGATAATTTTTTTGTATCTAAATCTCTGTAATAAATTCCGAAACCCCTTGAAACACCATCTTCTGTCCAATAGGGGTCAGTATAATTTATGTTATATACTTTGTTAACGCCGCCAACACTTACATCCGTTCGGACTGTGTTTCCTGTCCCGAGAAAATTTGCCTGGCTAAGACTTACAGTACCAACAACACCATCGCTTGAACTTACACCAGCACCAACTTGGAATTTACCGGTATTTGTTTCTTTAAGTAAAATATTGACATCGACCTGATCTGAAGTACCTGGTACAACAGGTGTTTCAATATTTATTGACTCAAAATATTGAGTTCTATTCAGTCTTGATTTAGATAAATCAATTTTTTCTTGGGAAAACCATGATGATTCATATTGTCTCATCTCTCTTCTAATAACTTCATCTTTTGAGGATTCGTTACCAATGATATTTATTCTTCTTACATATATTTTTTTACCATGATCAATATTGAAATTAAAGCTAACAGATAAATTTTCTTTATCAGTGGTTGGAATAGCATTTACATTGGCAAAAGCATATCCATAATTTCCTAATAATTTTGAAATATTTTTTGCGCTATTATTTACTAAGTTTCTATTAAAAATTTGTCCTGAACTGACAAGCAACTCCTTCTCAACATCTTGCATCGTTAATTTTTCAGGCAGATTCCCAGTTATAAATATTTTTCCAATATTATATTTCTTACCTTCATTAATAGTAATAGAAATAAAGACATTTTTTTTGCTCTTAGAAATGCTAACAATCGAGGATTCAATCGAAAAATCTAAGTATCCTTTGTCCATATAAAAAGATTTGATCTTTTCTAAATCTCCGGAGAGAACTTGCTTTGAATATCTATCGTCTTTATTCCACCAAGATAGATAATTTGTTACCTTAGTTTCCATTGAATCAACTAATAATTCTGAATCAAAAGAATTGTTACCATAGAATTTAATCTCTTTCACCCTAGATATACTGCCCTCAGAAACAATGAAATTTAAATTAACCCTATTTTTTGAAAGAGGTATGATTTCTGCTTTGACAGAAGCATTATATTTGCCCTGGGAAAGGTACTGATTTTCAATTTCTTTTTCTGCTCTAGACAAATCAGTTTCATCAAGAACCATACCGCTAGCAATATTCATTTGACCGAGTGCCGATTTAAGTGCGTCTGGTTGAAAAATCTCAGTGCCAATAAAGTTTAATTCGAATAATAAGGGTTTCTCTTTAAGTGAAATTATTACAACACTATTCTCAATTCCAATAACTATATCTTTAAATTGACCAGTTTTATATAACAAGGAAATAGTTTGAGAAAAATCAACAGAACTAACTTCATCATTAATTTCAAAGGGAAGATTGTTGAATACAAGGCCAGGATCAATTCTTTGAAGCCCCTCTATTTTAATATCTGTTATTTTTTCACTAGCAGAAATATTTAAAATAATGGCAAAAGACAATAAAAAAAATAAAATAAATTTTTTCATAAATTTGAAGAAATTTTAGTTGCCATATTATATATTATTTTTGATAAATTTTAGAACAAATATTCATAATAAGTTATTGAGAATTAATAATTTTTTTTAAAAAGTTTATTTACAACTTCAAGACATTTGAACCTAATCTCTTCATTGTACAAAAATATATCCTCAAGAGAGGCAAGATCAAAACTTGTGATTTGATTTAATAACTCAGAATTTATTTTATAAATATCTAAAAACCTAATTTGTTTGTTTAAAAAAGCATTTACTGCAACTTCATTTGATGCATTTAAGGCTACGCAATAATTATGGCTAAGAGCTAGAGCATCATAAGCTAACCTTAAACATGGAAATTTTTTTGTATCAGGATTTAAAAAACTTAATTTTTTTGCTGTCAAATCCATATCGTTTACACCTGAACTAATTCTATCTGGATAACCTAGTGCATATGAAATTGGTATGCGCATATCAGGGTTTCCCATTTGAGCTATATAACTTCCATCAATATATTCTACAAAAGAATGAATTATGCTTTGAGGATGAATTAAAACATCAATTTTTTTTTCAGATAAATCAAATAAATACGAGGCCTCTATAACTTCCAACCCTTTATTCATCATAGTTGCAGAATCAATTGTAACTTTTTGCCCCATAGTCCAATTAGGATGATTTAAAGCATCTTCTACACTGACAAATTCCATATCCTGAATATTATTATTTAGAAATGGGCCGCCAGAAGCAGTTAAGATAATTTTTTTTATGAATTTATCTTTTTTATTTTTCATAACTTGATAGATCGCATTATGCTCACTATCTAATGGAATTATTGTAGCTTTAGTACTTTTTATTAAATGCATTATTAATGGGCCAGCCATAACCATCGATTCTTTATTAGCCAGAAGAATTTCTTTTTCACTTTTGGCAGCATGATAAGTGGATTCAAGGCCTGCTGAACCAGAAATTGCTGCAACAACATGAGTGACATCATTATGAGATGCTACAAAATTTAATGATTCTCTAGAATGAAGTACTTTAGACTTAACAGATCTTGGTAATAAATCCTTAATTCTTTTCGCTTCAACTTCGGAGTTGCAAACAAGGTACTCTGGTTGAAATTCACTTGCCTGATTTAAAATAACTTCTACATTATTATTGCAAGTAAGAGCAAATATTCTAAAAGATTCTCTATGGATGCGGACGATATCCAAGGTGCTTTGTCCAATGCTACCAGTTGATCCCAATATTGTTAAAGTTTTCAAAGGAAAAAACCTAGAATGTTCATGGTTGCTATTACTGGCAAAACTGGACATAAAGCATCAACTCTATCAAGAATACCACCGTGGCCAGGAATTAAATTACCGCTATCTTTTTTACCTAATCTCCTTTTAAGTAATGACTCAAAAAGGTCTCCAATTATTGATAAAGGGATAATTAAAATTATTAAAAAAAACAATTTTATAAAAGAAAAATCAAGAAAAAATGGAAGAATTGAAATTAATACAAAATTTGCGATAAAAGCACCGTAAACACCCTCAATGGTTTTGCCTGGACTAATTAAAGGTGCTAACTTTTTTTTCCCTATAAAACTACCAGAAAAATAAGCGAAAATATCAGAAACCCAAATAAATATTAATGTGACTAGTAATAGGAGGCTATTATTATGAAACAAATAATCAATTGAACTAAATAAACTATAAATAATTATCAAGCCATACGAGAATTCCAAATTGTTAAAAATTACTTTATTTTGAAATAATGAAAGACTTGCTATAAAAATCCAAAAAAAGGAAGAAACAAAACTTATAAAGTAAAAATTATTTAAATTTAATATATTGATAATAAAGGCGCCAATTGGAAGCAGCCAAAAAAAGAATTCTTGTTTTTTTGATAAGATCAATAATTTATTCATTTCAAGTAATGAAATAAAAAAAACGAAGGAAATTAAAATTAAAAAAAATAAATTATTATTTGAAAAGAATGTAAATAAAAAAACCCCAAAGAGAATAAAAGCTGAAATAAATCTCTTTAATAAAACACTCATAGGGTTCCAAACCTTCGATTTCTTTTCTGATAAAAATAAAGAGCATCTACAATTACATCTTCATTTAAATCTGGCCACAACCTATCAACGAAAAATAATTCAGAATAAGCTAACTGCCAAAGTAAGAAATTACTTATTCTTTTTTCTCCACCAGTTCTAATTAACAAATCCACATCAGGAAGACTTGAAGTATCCAGAAACTTTTCGATATCATTTATTGAAATACTCTTTTTTGTTTTTAAAGCCCTATTAACAGCATTAACGATTTCTTTTTGGCCGCCATAATTTAATGCAATATTAAGTTTCAAACCATCATTATTCTTAGATCTTAATTCAAGATTGCTAATTTTATTTTGAAGACTTTTAGGGAAAAAAGTAACATCACCGAGAATTCTTAAAACTATGTTATTTCTTAGTAAGTTATCCGCCTCTCTTGAAATTGAATTATCAAACAATTTGATAAGATCATCTATTTCTTTTTTTGGTCTCTTAGAATTTTCAGTACTAAATGCATAAAGTGTTAGAGCTTCAATTTTATAATGAATGACATATTTTATTATTTTTTGAACAGAGTTTAACCCCTTTGCGTGTCCATATGATCTAGGCATATGTCTTTTTTGTGCCCATCGACCATTACCATCCATAATAACAGCAATATGTTTAGGGTTTTTTTTTGGGTCAAGGAAAAATTTTTTAAAAAAACTTAACAACTTAAACCTAAATTGCTAATAAATCTTTTTCTTTTGAAGCCACAGCCTTATCAATTTCAGCAATATAAAGATCTGTCATTTTTTGAACTTCATCCTGAGCGCGTCGCTCATCATCTTCGCTAATTTCTTTATCCTTAAGTTGTTTTTTAAGGGCATCATTAGCATCACGTCTAACATTACGAACTGAAATTTTAGAGTTTTCACCCTCTGATTTAACAACCTTAATCAAATCCCTCCTTCTTTCTTCAGTGAGCGGGGGCATCGGGATTCGTATCATATCGCCGGATGTTGCTGGATTTAGGCCTAAATCACTTTCGCGAATAGCTTTTTCAACTATTTCAACCATTGTTTTTTCATAGGGCTGAACATTAATCGTGACTGCATCGCCTAAAGTGATATTAGCGACTTGATTTATTGATGTTGGCGATCCATAGTAATCAACCATCAGATGATCTAATAATCCAGTGTGTGCTCTCCCTGTTCTTATTTTAGATAAGTCAACTTTGAGCGCCTCTAGACTTTTTTGCATTTTTGATTTTGTATTATTTTTTAATTCTTCCATAAATAAATTCCCACATTAATTTTTTACTATTGATCCTTCTTTTTGCCCTACTAAAATATTATATAAGGCATTTTTTTTATTTATATTGAAAACAGCAATGGGTAAATTTTGATCACGACATAAGGTAAAAGCAGTTGCATCCATCACTTTTAAATTTTTATTAATAGCCTCATCAAAAGATAATTTACTATACAGTTCCGCATCAGGATTCTTAATTGGATCATCAGAATAAACACCATCAACCTTGGTAGCTTTGATCA
>JAYPDR010000086.1:0-6783 GCA_038125345.1 Marinoscillum sp.
AATAATTACTGGAGGATCTAAAGGTATTGGAAGAGGAATTGTTGAAAGATTTGCTCAAGAGGGATGTAATATTGCCTTCACATATTTGAGTAGTGAGTCATCAGCTGAAGATGTAGAAAAAATTGTAAAATCTTTCGGAGTAAAAGTAAAAAAATATAAATCAGATGCATCTGATTTTAATCAAAGTAACCAACTTATTGATAATGTTATTAAAGATTTTGGCACTTACGATATTTTAGTTAATAATGCAGGAATTACAAAAGATAATTTATTGCTAAGGATGGATGAAGAATCTTGGAAATCAGTTATTAATATCAATTTAAATTCTTGTTTTAATCTAACTAAATCTGCTATCAGAGAGTTCATGAGGAAAAAAGAAGGAGTAATAATTAATATTAGCTCTATTGTTGGTATAAAAGGAAATGCAGGTCAAACTAATTATTCAGCTTCAAAAGCTGGAATTAACGGATTTACTAAATCTGTAGCTCTTGAGTTAGCATCAAGAAATATTAGATGCAATGCAGTTGCCCCAGGATTTATTGAGACTGACATGACAAATCATGGAGATGGTAAACTATTAGAAAGCTGGATTGACTCTATTCCTTTAAAAAAAGCTGGAAAAGTGGTTGATGTTTCAAATTTATGTTTATTTCTTGCCTCTGAAGATGCTAATTATATAACTGGCCAAATAATTAATGTTGATGGTGGGCTTGTAACATAGTAACAACTTTAATATGAAAAAATTTTTTTACATCATTTCATTATTAGTTTTTTATTCATGCTCTGAAAGCAAAAAATTAAATTTTTCTGGAGATTGGAAACTTGTAAGTATGTATCAAGACAATAGTCCAATATCTATTGAACATTTAAATGCAAAAACAACATCATTCAAATCGGATAACTTAGTTTTTTATTTTAATAGATTAATGAGGTATGAAATTTTGAATGATAGTGTTTTTTTTTTATGTTGAAGAGTCAAATGAGCTAGCAAGGAAGTTTAAATATAAAATAGAAAATGATGTAATGTCATTGACTTATCTAAGAAAAGTGAAGACAGACAGTGTAAATACAACCAAAATAATTTATGAGTCAAATTGGGAAAAAATAAAATAATTATTTCGACTTCTCAATATTTTTAGAAGGCTCATCTTTTTTAATAAGCATAATTTTTTGAGATTTTTCATCGAATTCAGCAATTATTTTATCCCCTTTTTTTATTTTTCTAGATAGGATTTCTTCAGCAAGCACATCTTCAATATACTTTTGAATTGCTCTTTCAAGTGGCCTAGCACCATACTTAGGATTATAACCTTTTTCAATAATAAAATCTTTTGCCTTAGTAGTTAATTCAACAGAATATCCAATTTCTCCAGCTTTTTGATACAACTTTGTTAAATTAATATCAATTATCTGATATAAATCTTCTTTAGTCAAAGAATTAAAAATTATTATATCATCTAATCTGTTAATAAACTCTGGATTAAATGTTCTTTTAAGGGCTTTATCAATAGTAGAATTTAAATATTCATTAATATTTTCAACTCTAGATTTTGTTTCAAATCCGATGCCAGCTCCAAAATCTTGAACATCCCTAGCACCCACATTTGAAGTCATTATTAGAATAGTATTTCTAAAATCAACTTTATGACCAAGACCATCAGTTAAGAATCCCTCATCAAGAATCTGAAGAAGTAAATTAAAAACATCGGGATGTGCTTTTTCAATTTCATCTAGAAGAATAACGCTATAGGGCTTTCTTCTAACTTTCTCACTAAGCTGACCGCCCTCTTCATAGCCCACATAACCTGGAGGAGCACCAACTAACCTAGAAATAGAAAATTTCTCCATATATTCAGACATATCAACTCTAATAAGAGAGTCGTCCTTATCAAACAAATAATTTGCTAAGACCTTAGCCAATTCAGTTTTTCAAACTCCAGTTGGACCTAAAAAAATAAATGAACCAATAGGCTTTTTTGGATCCTTTAACCCAACTCTTGTTCTTTTAATTGCTCTAACTAATTTATCGATAGCACTATCCTGACCTACGACTTTTTTAGATAAAGCCTTATCCATGTCAAGAAGCCTATCACTTTCATTTTGTTCAATTCTCTCTAATGGAATTCCCGTCATCATAGATACTACCTCGGCAATATCTTTTTCTCCAACTTTATGTCTTTTCTTTTTTGAATCCTCAATCCATTTATTTTTTTGAATATCCAATTCTGCTAATAATTTTTTTTCCGTATCTCTAAGTTGAGCTGCCTCTTCATATTTTTGGTTTTGAACAACTGTATTTTTTTGGCTCTTAATTTCTTCAATTTTATTTTCAATCTCAACAATAATATTAGGAACATCAAGATTATGCATATGAACTCTTGATCCAGCCTCATCCATAAGATCTATAGCCTTATCAGGAAGGAATCTATCACTGATATACCTATCGGATAATTTTACGCAAGCATCTATTGCTTTTCTTGAATATAATACATTATGGTGACTCTCATATTTGTCTTTAATATTTTCAAGAATATTAGAAGTTTCTTCAGCTGTAGTAGGATCAATTATTACGACTTGAAATCTTCTAGCAAGAGCTCCATCTTTTTCAACATATTGTCTGTATTCATCGAGCGTAGTAGCCCCTATACACTGCAAATCTCCTCTAGCAAGTGCAGGTTTAAACATATTAGAAGCATCAAGAGATCCAGAAGCGCCACCTGCTCCAACTATTGTATGAAGCTCATCAATAAATAAAATTATATTATCCGACTTCTCAATTTCATTCATAACCGCTTTCATTCTTTCCTCAAACTGCCCTCTATACTTTGTCCCAGCAACTAATGATGCAAGATCTAATGTTACAACTCTTTTATTATGTAAAATTCTAGATACTTTCTTTTGCGTAATCCTAAGAGCTAACGCTTCAGCAATAGCTGTCTTACCTACTCCAGGCTCACCAATAAGTATTGGATTATTTTTTTTTCTTCTAGTAAGAATTTGAGCAACTCTCTCAATTTCTTTTTCTCTGCCAATTACAGAGTCTAACTTATTTTCTTCTGCAAGTTTAGTTAGATCTTTTCCAAAATTATCAAGTATAGGAGTTTTAGATTTTTCCTTAGCTTTAGGTGTATTAGTAATAGTACCACCAGCTTTTTCTGTAGGCATCTCATCATCTTCTAACGGTTCAGATGAAGCATTTCCTTGTGGATTACTAGTTTGATATTCTAGAAGTTCTTTAACTACGTCATATGTAACATCGAACTTATCTAAGATTTGAGTTGCAATATTATCTTCATCTCTAAGTATAGATAGAAGTAAATGTTCCGTTCCAATTAATTTACTTTTAAAAATTTTAGCTTCTAAATAAGTAATTTTTAACACTTTCTCTGTTTGACGAGTTAATGGGATATTCGTAATATTTTTAATATTAGTAGAACTTGTATTCTTAGTATTATGCTCAACAGATGCTCTTAAATCTTCTAAACTTATGCCAAGTTTTTTAAGTAAACTTACAGCTACACCTTCTCCCTCTCTTATCACCCCAAGCAAAAGATGCTCAGTTCCAATATAATCGTGACCTAGCCTTAATGCTTCTTCTCTACTGAGAGAAATTACTTCTTTTACTCTATTAGAAAACTTTGCTTCCATAACTTTATAACGTAAGAATAACTTATTTTAATAAAAAAAACTACAATTTATTTTTAATAAAATTTTTAATTAAAAAACCAGATTCTGGTCCTTTAAGAAAAATTAAGTCAATAATACTATATGAATAATCAAATTTCTTGCCAAGAAAAAAATTATCTCTTTTTTTTTCCACAATTTCAATATTATCTTTTTTATTATAAGAGAAATTAATTAGAACAGGTTGGTTTCTTTGATTTTTACTTTCTAATCTTTCAAGAGAAATATTAAAATCTAAAAATCTAAAAATTAATGTCAATAAGTCACAATTAAGATCAACTAAGAAATTATGTCTGATTTTAAAAATCTCAGATAACTGATCAATATAATAAATGTAGTATGGATATTTTCCATAAGAGGACTGAATAGATTGAAGATGACTATTAACCCAATTTTTATTTTGGTCAATTAACACATCCTTTATTTTACAATTTTTTTTGTGATTTAATAACGGAACTTTTAAGTCAAATGAGTGTTTTTCATTAACAATGTTAGTCGAATGTAAATTTGAATTTGGTAGAAATTCAGATTCAAGATCAAAATAAATAGTTCCATCTATAAAATTTTTGAAAAAATTTACAGATGGAAGATATTCTGGCTGAACTAAAATCATATTATTACCTTTACAGTAAATATAATATGGGCAAAAAAAAAATATTAATTCCTTTAATAATTTTCTCAACGTTACTAACAACTATAAGCGTTTACACATATCAGATGCTGTACTCTCCAAATTTTCTTATTAACTCAAATGATAAATTAATAGTAATTGAAGAAGGCAAAAACTTTAATGATCTAATTAGAAAATTAGAAAATGACACTATAATCAATGATATTTTATCATTTAGCTTTCTTAGTAAACTAATGGAATACCAGGAGAATATTAAAGAAGGGGCATATAAAATTAAAAGTAATATGTCAAATTATGAAGCTATCTCAATGTTACGAGCTGGCAAACAAACACCTATTAATTTAACATTTAATTATGCAAGAAAAATTGATGATCTAGCTGAGAAAATTACTTCTAAGCTAAAAATGAATAAAAATGATTTATTAAGTTATTTATTTAACAATTTAAATGATTTTGAAGGATTCAATGAATCGAATATTATAAGTATTTTTCTTCCTGACACTTACGAAGTTTATTGGAATATATCCCCTAAAAAATTATCTGAAAAAATGTATTCTGAATACAATAGATTTTGGGATAAAAAAAGATTAGATAAACTCAAAAAATTAAATCTTAATCAGAAAGAAGTAGCAGTTCTTGCTTCTATTGTTGCTTCAGAGACAAGAATGATTGATGAGGCAGACAGGATTGCGGGCCTTTATCTGAATAGACTAAAAAAAAATATGAGACTACAAGCCGACCCAACATTAATTTTTGCGGCCAATGATTTCACAATCAGAAGAGTTCTTAATGTTCATAAAAAAATTAAGTCTCCGTATAACACATATATTCATCGAGGCTTACCCCCTGGACCAATTAGGACTACTTCAAAAGACTATATTGATTCTGTTTTGAATTATGAAGAACATAATTACCTATATATGTGTGCTAAGGAAGATTTTTCAGGTTATCACGCATTTGCTACAAACCTTTCTGATCATAATAGAAATGCTAGAAAATTTCAAATAGCTCTTGATTCTAGGAAAATTTATAGGTAATGATAAAAGGAGAAATTTCATTAAGAGTGAGGTATTCTGATACAGATCAGATGGGATATGTTTATTACGGAAGATATGCCAGCTATTACGAAATAGCAAGAGTAGAATTATTTCGAGATCTAGGTTTTTCATATAAAAAATTAGAGGATAATGGAGTTGGAATGCCAGTTATTGATTTAGAATCAAAATATCACCATCCTATTAAGTATGATGAAAAAATAAAAGTTATTACCACTATAGAAGAAGTCCCGTCTACTAGAATTACATTTAAATATGAAATTTATAATGAAGCTAATATTTTAGCTAATACAGCCAAAACCATATTAACATTTATAAATTTAAGAAATAAAAAACCCGTAAGAGCTCCAAAAACTCTAATTGATTTGATAAATAAAAAATTTAAATGAGAAAATTGACAGATAATATCATTTCTTTTTTTAAAATATTATTCAAGAGATTATATCTAACGGGTAACAATATTTCATACTACTCTGTTTTTAAAATTTTTAAATCCAAACTAATTGAAGATGAAATTTTTGAGAGATCATTGGCTGTTGCCTTTAGCTTTACTATTGCTTCATTCCCGCTTATAATTTTTCTTTTCACTCTTCTCCCATATATTAATGCATGGATTCCAGAAATTGATTCTGAAAAAATATTGTTTTTTCTTCAAGATATTATGCCAAATAATATGTTTGAAATTACAAAAAATACCATTTTTGATTTAGTGGAAAATAAAAGAGGTGGGCTTTTATCATTTGGAGTGATTTCTTCTGTATTCCTTTCATCAAATGGGTTTAATACATTAATAAAAACTTTTAATAGTTGCCATAAGATAAAAGAAAACAGGTCATTTTATGAAACCAGATTAATAGCAATGCTCTTAACTTTAGTTTTTTTTCTAGTAACCATTATTGCTATAATTTTATCAACTCTTGGTGATTTTATAATAAGCCTGATATTAACATTTGATATTTTAAAAGATGTAGAATATTTTACAGCTAATTTCTATAAGCTTTCTTCTCTTTTCATTTCTTTCTATCTTCTGATAAGTTCTATATTTTATTTTGCTCCAGCAGAACATAATAAATGGACTTTTATTTCAACCGGATCCTTAATTTCAGCTATTGGTTGCGTTGCTATTTCTCTAGCATTTTCCTATTACATTATTAATTTTCCAGGATATAACAAACTTTATGGCTCTATAGGTATACTCATAGCTTTTATGGGTTGGATTTATTCAATTTCCTCAATAATATTAATTGGATTTGAATGGAACACAAGCATTGATCTTGCTTTAGATAAAATAAAATCAAAATTAAATTAAAGCACATTTTTGGCAAATGTTCTAATTAATATATTTTTGCTCGCTAGATTACTACAGAGGAGTGGCAGAGTGGTCGAATGCGGCGGTCTTGAAAACCGTTGTAC
>JAYPDR010000087.1:0-6717 GCA_038125345.1 Marinoscillum sp.
ATATATAAATGGTTTTATTGAAAAGTTAGATGTTGATAGAATACAAGTTGCCTTCAATAATTTAGCAAGTGAAAAATTAAATGCAGATAGATTTTATCAGTTAAGTAAAGACATCTTAAATTTTCAAATTGGTTTACCTATTGGTACAGAATTTGAATTAGTTGGTAGTATAGAAGAAGATTTAGTAAATAATTTTGATTATTCATTAAATGATTTTGATTATTCTAAGAGAATTGAGTACTCAATTTTAGAAACAAATAAAAATTTGATGACTTATGATTTAAAAAATAATAGATCAAAATATTTACCTCAGATCTATGCAAACTATAACTATGGATATAACACATCTTCTTCAAACTATGATTTATTTTTTGATTCAGACAGGTGGAAAAATTTTGGAACTTTAGGTTTAAAGGTTGTTTTTCCTCTATTTGACGGTTTTCTTAGAAGAAGTAAGATTAACCAATCAAAATTTAAAGTTGAACAAGTAGAAAATCAAATAATGTTTCTGGAGAGATCCATTAATCTTCAGATAAATCAGTCTATTTCTAACTTTGAAAATACTAAAGAATCCTTATCAATTTCTAAACAAAATTTAGATTTAGCAAAAAGTGTTTATGAAACTACTGAAAAAAAATATAGAGAAGGAATAGGATCAAATTTAGAATTAATTGATTCAAATAACTCATTAAAAATTGCTCAAAATCAATATTATAATTCTTTGTATGAGACAATAATTGCCTCTATAGATATTAAGAAAAACCTTGGAACTTTATTAAATAAATAATCATGAAAAAAATCCTTACTGTTTTTATATTAATTCTTTCATCATGTCAATCTGATGATTTAGATAGTAAAAAAAGAAAACTTGATGACCTTAAAAACTTTTTAGTAGAGACTTACTCAAAAATAGAGACTCTTGAAAAGGAGATTATTGAATTAGACTC
Source organism: Marinoscillum sp. (assembly GCA_038125345.1). GTDB lineage: Bacteria > Bacteroidota > Bacteroidia > Cytophagales > MED-G16 > MED-G16. The sequence goes on from JAYPDR010000087.1 coordinate 948, forward strand.
AACCTATATTCAAAAAAATTATGAGTTAGTTTCAATATCAAAAATTAATAAAGAACCTTTTGTTCACGAAATAGAGCTTAGGGGAAATATAATGTCAAAAAAGAATATAGTTATAGTACCTGAAGTTATTGGGAAATTTGAAAAAATTTATGTTTCTGAAGGTCAATATATTGAGAAGGGAAAAATATTAGCCAGTATTAACTCAGATATTTTTGATAATAATTTAAGTGAGATAAAATCTAATCTAGATCTTTTAAAAACCATTTATGAGAGACAGTCAAATCTTTGGGAAAAAAATATTGGTTCAGAGATTGAATTTTTAAGAGCAAAATCGAATTATGAATCTGTTAAAAATAGATATAATGCTACAAAACTTCAAGTTTCTAAATTTGATATAAAAGCCCCATTTTCAGGAGTTGTTGAGGAAGTGAATGTAAAAGTTGGAGAGATGTCCTCACCAACTATTCCATCATTTAGGATGTTAAATGATAGTGAATATTATCTTAGTGTTGATGTCTCAGAAAGTTACATAAATTCTATTTCATTAGGAGATTCAGTAAAAATCATTTCAAATGAAGATAAAATTTACCCAACAATAATTAATTCGATTTCCAAAGTTGTTAATCCAATCAATAGAACATTTAATATTGGTATTGAAATACCTTCAGAAATATTAGATATTGTTAAGCCAAATCAAATTATTAATACATTAGTAGTTGACTACTTCAATAATAATTCAATATCAGTCCCATCAAGTTTAATTTTTAATGATGAAAGGGGTAGCTATGTTTTTATTGTTAAAGATTTTGATGGTGAAAAAATTGCGAGTAAAGTGCCAGTTTTAATCGGAAAATCTTTTAAGTATCAGACTGAGATTTTGAGTGGCTTGAGCGGAGATGAGCTAATAATTAATAAAGGATCAACCGAAGTAATTGATGGATCTTTTATAAAAATTAATTTATAATATAATGAAAATAAGTAAAGAAGATAACATAATAAAACAGTTTGCTATTTCGAACTTTTCATTAAAGAATAGGATAACTGTAGTATTAATATTTTTAATGCTTGTAATATTAGGTATAGGAGCATATAATAGTTTACCTAAGGAAAGTTATCCTGAAATAGAACAGTCGACAGTTTTTGTTGGTACTCCTTATCCAGGAAATTCACCCACTGATATTGAGAATTTAATAACTAGACCTATTGAAAAAGAAATTAATACTATTTCTGAATTAAAAGAAATTAGATCAAATTCTATACAAGGCTACTCAACGATTGTAGCAGAATTTGATTCTGGTACAGATATTGAATATGCTAAATCCAAAGTAAAAGATGCAGTTGATAAGGCAAAAATTAACTTACCTAATGATTTACCTACTGAACCAGATATTTACGAAATTAGTTTTTCTGATTTTCCAGTAATGAGCGTAACTCTTTCTGGTAATTATTCTATTGAGAAATTAGAATCATATGGAGAGATATTAAAAGATGAATTAGAGAAAATTTCAGATGTATCCAAAGTTGCAATTTCTGGAGTTGAAGAAAAAGAGATTGCTATCATGGTCAATCCTTTTGAGCTTGAAGCTAGAAATTTATCATTTTCAGATATAGAAAATTCAATCAAATTAGAAAATATATCTGTTTCGGGTGGAAACCTCCTTGAAAATGATATGAGAAGATCTGTAAGACTAATTGGTGAATTTAAAGAAATTAGCGATATCGAAAATATTATTATTTCAAACAGAAATAATAAAGTGGTTTTTCTAAAAGATATTGCAAAAGTTGAATTTGGTTATAAAGAATTAGAAAGTTATACAAGATTATCTGGAAAACCAGTTATATCTGTTGATGTATCTAAAAGATCAGGAACAAATCTTCTTCTTCTCAATGATAAAGTCAATGAAGCAATAGAAAGAATTAAATCATTTCTGCCTAGTGATATTGATGTGATAATTGTAAATAATCAATCTCAAAATACAAAGGAACAAGTGAGTACCTTAGAGAATAGTATTTTTAGTGGTGTTATTTTAGTTGTCTTAGTTTTGATGTTCTTCTTGGGAGTAAGAAATGCATTATTTGTTGGTTTATCTATTCCTTTATCTATGTGTATTTCATTTATAATACTTCAATTATTTGGAATTACTGTAAACATGATGATCCTATTTTCACTGGTAATATCACTTGGATTATTAGTCGATAATGGGATTGTTGTTACTGAAAATATTTATAGGTTTTTAGAAAAAGGATATTCTAAAATTGAAGCTACAAAATTAGGAATAGGGGAGATTGCTTTACCAATAATAACCTCTACAGCAACTACTCTTGCTGTATTTGTTCCATTAGCGTTTTGGCCTGGTTTAACTGGAAAATTTATGAGTTACTTACCTATAGGTATAATTGTAACTCTTCTATCTTCACTTTTTGTGGCATTAGTTATAAATCCTGTAATGATTTCTTTTTTTATGAAAATTGAAGATAATAGAGGCAAAGATTTTAGAAAGTATATCCAGAATACAATTTTTCTATTTGTAGTAGGTGTTTTTTTCTTGATATCTAAAATTTATTGGGTTGGAAATATTTTTATTTTTATTGCATTATTTATTTTATCTAATTATTATGTTTTTGTCCCTTTATCTAAAATATTTAGAGAAAAATATTTGAAGAGTTTAGAGAATGGCTATAGTAAATTTCTTTTATTTTTACTACAAGGTAATAGGCCATATTTTGTAATTATTTCATCTGTTTTTCTTTTAATAGGAACTTTTCAGCTGCTTAATATATATCCTCCAAAAGTTCTTTTTTTCCCTGAAAATAGACCAAATTATATTAATGTATTTATTGAACTACCAGTAGGTACTGACATAAAAGAGACAAATGAGTTTGCAAAAATTATAGAAAGAGAAGTTAATGAGTCTATCTATGAGTACAAAGATATAATTGAGAGTATAGTTACTTATGTTGGGAAGAGGACTCTAAATGAAAACGATCCTTCTGCATTAGGCATGAGAGATACTCCGAATAGAGCTAGAATTAATATTAACTTTTTTGAATTTGAAAAAAGAAATGGAATTAATACTATTTCTGTATTAGAAAAACTTAGAAATGACATTAACAAGTACCCAGGTGTAAGTATAACTTACGGGAAAGACAGAAAAGGTCCTCCGGTTGGTGGCGAAATTAGTATTGAAGTTTCAGGTCCAGACTTTAAAGAGTTAATTTCTCAAGTAGAGAATATTAGAAAGTATATAAATGATTCTAATATTCCTGGAATTGAAAAGCTAGTTTTAGATCTTTCGACAAGAAAACCTGAGTTACTTATAGATTTTGATAGAGATAGATTAAGAAGATATGGATTGTCAACAGGTATGCTTGCTAATGAGTTAAGAACCTCATTATTTGGAAAAGAGATTTCAAAATATAAGGTTGGTGAAGATGACTACAAAATTCAACTAAGATTAGCTGATGAATTTAGATACGATATAAATACTCTGCTTAATAAAAATATTACATTTAGAAATCAATTTAATGGTTTAACTTACCAAGTTCCAATAAGTTCCTTTGCCTCTGTGAAAATGTCTAATACTTTTAGTTCTGTTAAAAGAAAAGATTTGGATAAGGTGATAACTATTTCATCTAATGTCATTTCTGGGTATAATCCTACAGAGGTTAATTCAAAAATTGATTTAGTTTTGAAGAATTATCCATTACCAAATGGATACAGTTATAAGTTTGGGGGAGAACAACAAGAACAAGAAGAGGAGATGGCATTTTTGTCAAATGCATTTATGATTGCTCTATTTCTTGTTTTTATAATTATTGTTGCTCAATTCAATAAAATAATGACCCCATTAATTATTATGTCATCTATAATTCTAAGTACAATAGGGGTATTTCTTGGTCTCTTAATATTTAATATGGATTTTGTTGTAGTTATGACAATGATTGGAATAATTTCACTGATAGGAATAGTAGTTAATAATGCAATAGTATTGATAGATTTTATTGAATTAAATAGAAAAAGAAAATTAATTGAAAAAAAATCAAAATTAGAAGTTTCATCTATTATAGATTGCATCACTGAAGCTGGAAGAACTAGATTAAGGCCTGTAATTTTAACTGCTCTAACAACTATTTTAGGTTTGATGCCATTAGCCTTAGGTATGAATTTTGATTTTGTAAAGTTTTTCACATTATATGAAGTTCATTTCTATCTAGGTGGAGATAATATGGTTTTCTTTGGACCAATAGCTTGGGCAATTATATTTGGTTTAACATTTGCAACTTTACTCACACTTTTGGTAATCCCTTCTATGTATCTTATTCAAGTGAGACTAAATAGATTTTTAAAATTATCATAATGGAAAGAGTCTATTTTTTATTTTTTTTTACAATAATATCAGCTCTTTTAGACTTATATTTTTATCAAATAATAAAGAAATATAAGTCGATAAATTGGACAAAACCTCTATTCTTTGTTTATTGGTCTTTTACGTTAATTACTGTAATCAATTTCTTTATTTATGCTTTCAGTTTTGAGCTAGGCTTTTATACAAAGGCAATAACATTTAATATAATAATCGGTAACTTCATCTCTAAATTAGTTTCGCTTCCATTTTTATTAATAGATGATATAAGAAGAATAATAATCTATCTTTTCAGAAAAAAAAGAACAGAAAGCTCAAATAACAAAATTTCAAGGTCAAAATTCTTAAGTATATCTGCATCCCTAGCTTATGGCTTACCTATAACCTCTCTTTCTTATGGTATCTTATCAAATAATGTATATGATTATAGAGTGAAGAGAAGAAAATTATCTTTTAAAAATTTACCCTCCGCTTTTGATGGTATTAAAATATGTCATATCTCAGATATTCATGTTGGTAGCTTAAATAATAGGGTGGCTGTTAGGGGTGGTTTAGATATGATCTTAAATGAAAAACCAGATGTTATTTTTTTTACAGGTGATTTAGTTAATGATAAGGCAGAAGAATTAAAAGGGTGGGGAGATGATCTCTCAAAACTAAAGGCACCCTTAGGTGTTCATAGCGTCCTTGGAAATCATGATTATGGTGAATATACATCATGGAAGAATGAAAGTGAAAAAATTAAAAATTTTAATGATTTAATTAAAGGTCAAAAAGAATTTGGTTGGAATTTACTTAGGAATCAAAATGATTTTTTAGAAGTTGATGGTCAAAGGTTGAATATTATCGGTGTTGAAAATTGGGCCTCTTCACGGTTTCAAAAATATGGAGATTTAAAAACTGCATATGATGGGTTAGATGAGGAAGGCTTTAAGCTATTAATGACACACAACCCGTCTCATTGGAATGCTCAAGTTACTAATAACTATAAAGATATAAACCTCACATTATCTGGTCATACACACGGGCTTCAGTACGGAATTGATATTGGAAATATAAGACTAAGTCCAGTTAGATTCGCTTATAAGCAGTGGGCTGATCTTTATGAAATAAAAAATCAATTTATCTACGTTAATAGAGGTTTTGGATTTATGGGTTATCCTGGTCGTGTTGGTATTTTGCCTGAAATCACTATACTAGAATTATTCAGAGCTTAATTTTTCCATGTAGATGAAGATATCTCAATCTCAACATTATTTTTTACTTCAATTTTTAAAGATTTAAAATTAGTTCCATTTCTTTCATTAAACTCTCTATGAGCATTATCGCAAAAAGGTAATTTTTTACTAGCAGATTTCATTCCTACATAGACACCATAAGCATGTATTGTTTTGTTGGCTAAGAAG
>JAYPDR010000088.1:0-6597 GCA_038125345.1 Marinoscillum sp.
TTCATAATGTAATTCAATTTCTCCACTAGGCTTAAGATTAAAATTATTAAGCTGATTCCATCCATCATTATTTATTTCAAGCTCAATAAAGTCAGATTCTTTTAATTCTTGTTTTCTTTAAATAAGTTGCGCCACCAAATATAGCTTTTTTCTTAGCCACAATTTTTTTTCTTTTTCTTTTTCTTTTTTTTATTTAACATTTTTTGTTCTTGTAATCTTCCTTCTCCTGAACCTGCACCTGCTGTCATTTTATTTTTCATCATAAACTCCTTTATTTAATTCTACTATAAATTCTTTAACATGTAATATATAATTTTTATTAGTTGCATACTTACCTAAATGTTCAACCAAAATCAATGGATCTTTAGTTATTTTTCTAGTATTTCTGAAGTCTTTAAAATATTCAGAATTATTTAATATATTAAAATAGTAAGATACACACTCACATTTAGTATTAAAATGTTTTATTCTCCATATAATTTCTTTAGGTTGATTTAAAGGTAATATATCTTTATCACTTAAATCCCATGTTTTAATACCTAAGATATTATTTCCTTCTTTCGCAAAACGACTTGTTCCAAAATCTGATTCTACTATTGCTTGAGCAATAATTAAATTTTCTGGTATTCTTTTTATTTTAGGTTGATTTAAATTAATATTTTGAATACAATTTCTAAGTGTTTTTACAAAATTTTTTTCACTATCAGTTTGAATAGTTGAATGAGAAATAGTATATAAAATAAATAAACAAAAAATAGTAATTAAACTTGCTAACAATTTACGCACGTTTAATTACTCGTCAGTTTCTCCGTCATCATTAAATGATTTCGATTTGCTGGTATTAATAAAATCTTGAGATGATTTTTCTAAAGCAGACATAACTTCTTTTCTTGCAGCTTCTCTCATTTCTTTAGGTTTTGGTTTAGGCATGATATTTTTCTTTTCTTGTTTATCAGCTTTTTCTAGCCACTCATCTTTTGAAATTTGTTTTCCAGAAGGATCTTTATAAATTACTCCGCTACGTCCGTAATCTGTATATGAAACTTTATCTCCCATAATTAAACATCTAAAACTTCTATTTCTTTTACTGGTCGTTTAGGTTTTTTCATTTCTTTAGTTTCTTTTGGTTCTTGCATGTCTGGTAAACTTTCTTTTAATTTTTCAATATCTTTTTCTGATACTGGATATAATTCTTTTGCTATATCAGGAGAAACTTCTTCTTCATTTGACATATTAACTCTAGCAGGATTAGTATGAGTGAATCCTTCTTTTTTAGCACCTTTAATACCGGCTAGTCTTTCATATTTTTTTCCCATAATTAATTACCCTATATCAATTTGAATATTTAATTTCTTCATCATCATTTCTCTCTCTGCTTTTTCTTTTTCAACAGTCTTGACAATTTCATCGCCTGGGTTTAACATTGCTTTTTTAAGCATAGCTGCATCTTCTTTACAAGAAGGATACTTTTCATAAAATCTTTTATTAGCTGCTGCAACATCTTCCACTGAATAGTTTTTCATTTTATTCCTCATTTAAATCCTCCGGAGTTGATATTCTTTTCATACTTATACTCTGAAAACAAGTTTGTGTAAAGGTAGGAAGCATAAATTCGCTTATAGGATTATTAGGGTGGTTTAATCCATAAGATATACAAGGAGTTCCTTTCTCGTCCCATGCGACTAAAGCAAAACCTTTTATATCTATTTTATTAGCTATATCCATAGATTCATTAATTAATTTAGTTGCGATATATTCATCTTCTAATTGAATAAGAGCTTCGTTAGAAATAGGTTTTCCTTTTGGAAAAATATTAAGAGTAATAATATTTGACTTTGCCGTGTTGTTTTCTTGTTTCATATTCATCTTCGGGATCATCAGGGTGTAAGACTAAAAATCCATCACGTATTCGTAATAACGCTTGAACACATGTATCATGAACATCGTCAAATTTTCCATAAGGAAAAGCTGCTGATTCCTCTATAACGCTTTTAGTCCAATCTTTATCAAGAGTAAAGACTAATCCACCTTCAAACATACTTGCTACACTATGTGTACGAGAAACTTTATCTCTATCGGGAGAATAAGTAATTACAGGGACTCCTGATCTTCGTAAGTCCTGTATTAAAGATTGTCCCGATGCTTTCTTTTCAATTAAGACTTGATCGGGTTTCCATTCATAATAACTATCTTGTGCTCGTTTTCTTAGTTCTGGATATTCTAATCTTTCTTTCCAAGCATCTAATAATATCGCAGCAGCATAGGGTACGTTATTTTCATCTCTTGCTGTAAATACTCCCCAAGTTGTACATGCCGAATAATCTGCAGTATCTCTTGTTGAATATGCTGTATCATAAGATTGAACGACATAAGAGAGTATAGGTATTTTATCTCCTGTATAAATATTCCACCAATCTCGTTTAATAATACTTCCTTCTTCGTTTGTAGGTTGTTGTTGATATAACGCATTCCAAACACGTTCTCCTACGGTAGCTCTAATTTTATCTAAATCTTCTTTAGAGTATGCTTCTGGCCATAAAGCATTTCCTGCGTTATCGATAGCAGGTAAATCTAAAACTTTCCAATCTTCTCCACTTTCATTTAAAATATAACCCGCTAAATCTTCTTGGTGCCATCGAGTTTGAATAATAATAATTTTTCCACCTGGTTGTAATCGTGTATAAGCAACTGCTTTATACCACTCGATTAAATTTCTTCTTTGTACTTCTGACTCTGCGTCCTCTCTTCCTTTAATTGGGTCATCGATAATTAATAAATGCGCACCTCGACCTGTAATTGCGCCTCCTGCTCCAACCGCTGTGTATGTACCTCCATGCACGGTATGAAATCGTTTCGCACTCGTTGAATCGGCTCGTAACGCAACTCTTGGAAATACTTTATTAAAATCTTCAGAAGATACTTGGTTTCTTACTTTACGACCAAAGTCATCTGCTAGTTCTTGAGCATAGGTTGCTTGAATAATAAAATCTTGAGGATTATTTCCTAAATACCAAGCTGGAAAAAATTCGCTACATAACATAGATTTTCCATGTCGTGGTGGCATAAAGACGGCTAGTCTTTTAATTTCTCCTGTTTCAAGCTTCTCTAAATTTTTTGCAATTAATTGAATATGTGCAGGATCCTTGTACCCTGGGTAAATATGCTTTGCATACGAAAGCAAACTCTTACGAGCTTTACTCGTAGATAAAATTTTATTTAAATGATCTATAAGTTCAGCCGCCCGAGGATCACGTGTCTCTTGATAGACCTGAATAGCTGACTTTAATTTCTCTTTGATCGACTGTTCTTGCATTTTGTTTTCCTGCGCCGATGGCTCCTCTTTTTCTGTATTCTTCAAATTTTACAGATAAACTTTCCAAAGGATTTATTTCTTTTCGTATAATTTTATTCCAATGTAAAGACATTTGACCTATACGTTCTAAATACCAAGCTAATTTAGAAGCATCGGCTAATCTTTTACTCCACATATCTTTATGATGTAAATCTCCAGGCGTATCGGGAGAGCCTTCTTTGTAGATCCGTTCTTCAAAGACACTATCATTATTATTTCCAGTAATGTCTGCTCGATCATGCGTTACTTTAATGTTTACATCTTTCATAATATTTAACATATAAGCAATCTCGCTGATCCATGCGTCATTTTGACCATGTAAGCTAATATGATCTAATAAACGAAACCAATCATATGGGAATATAGGAAAGATAGAATAAGGGTGCCCTGTTTGTTCTTTTACTCTTAAAACTTTAAATAGTTTTTCTTCTTCTATAATTTCATCCCAGTGTTTCGTTTTCATAAGCGCATCATCATTAAAGAACATGATCCATGTGCCTTTTGCATATGCACATAAAGAATTATTATAGATATGTAAATTTTCGTACCCTAGTCTTTTAAACTTTAAGACAGTTTGATTTTGATAATTTTTATTTTTTAAAAATTCTAAAGTTTCTAAGTCGTCATCATCTACACCAAAGATAGGTTGAATCTTCTCTGGATGTTTAGCATAACTTAATAAGGACCCTACTGATTTTTCTAAAGACTTAATTCTTTTTCTAGTAGGAAGTAATATAGAAATTGTCATTTTGTTCTACCCTAGAGCTTTTAAACTCTAGGGTAAACATAAATGTTAATTAGTCCTCATCATCTTCGTCCATGTCCATATCTTCCTCGACATCCACTTTATCTCTAATTGCTTGAATATCTTCCTCGATACGGTCAAGAATATCCTGGACGGTTTCGTTTTTCTTTTTCTTTGCCATGATAGTCCCCTTTGTTGAAAGAGGTATTATATCATAGTTTAAATAAAAAAAATATTTTTTTTATCCGCCCCAATCGTGCGTACAATCATTTACTACGCAAGTCATACGGGATTCTTTCTCAACGTCATAGAACATCTTATTACTGTCCTCGGTCCGCCAATCCTTATTCTCTACGTTCCAGTATGTTGTTTGTGTTTTATAGTCCGGCCAATTATTTTTGGTTGTGAATGAATTAATGTTCCATAATATCCTGTTATTTGGCTGAGCACAGAAATTACCATTTTCAAGAGCCATAATGTGAGCACATTTATGTTCCTGAGGAATTTCAGAATGATCTGTATCAAGTATATTGGGCTCAGGATGACCCCAATCAACGGTAAACAGATACTCACCAGAGTATAATTTTTTATCTTTACCAATAAACTTTCCTTTTTGACCTGTTAAAAAACTAAAGCTAGTAACACTAGGATAATAACTAAAACAATTCCACAGTTCAAGAAAGTCCGTTGACATATTGGGCACTTGGGCTCTATCATAATGTTTTTGGAAAAACGCTGAGATAGGCAAGCGATAGTAGACCGCACCATTCGGAAGCAAGCAGTGAAAGAGGATAGCCCTCCCTGTAATACTTGCCAAACCGAAGATAACACATTCTTCGCTTTCGTTATGATGTCGTTCAAAGTCATATAAATACTCCTTACGAATTTTACAATATATAGGCGGTATGTTACTATTTAAATAAGACATTGTACAGTTAATAACAAAAAGTAATCTTTTTTTCTACAAAATTTATATAGATATAGGTCATTCTACACTGTATCTACGTCTATCTCTATACTTAGCCTCAAAAAGATTTCAAACTTAATACGATTTTTTCAATTTAAACTTAATACGATTTTTAAAATTAGATTAATTAAAAATTTATTTTTTATTTTTATTTTAGAAATAAAAAAGACGCGTTAAGATTTTTTTTCTTAACGCGTCTTAATCTTAACGAATTATTTTAATTCGTTAATTCTTTTTTCGAAATAAGAAATAGTTTCTAAAATAGAATTATCTACTTTATTATTTTTAATATACTCTTTATTTTCTGATATTAAATCTAAATACTCGTTTTTTTTATTAATATCTAAATAAGCGGGTATATCTACTATCGCTTTTAGTTTCTTAATTCGATTATTATACTTAGTGTCGTGAACTAAGTCGTTTCGAGTGAACGAATTAAAAAAAGCTGATTTTACTGTAGTTGATAATCGATATTTTTCGTATCTTTCTCTACTAGCGCCTTTTTTATCGTTATATAATCTAAAAAGTATTTTTTTATCTGCGTAAGCTGATAAACTTTTTAAGTTTATATTATTCTCGATATCTTTTAAGCTAACTTTTTTTTCTTTAGTCGTATAGTTTATTTATCTCTCTTTCTACTTTCTATTAATTTAATTAATTAAAATTAAATCTATTAAGATAAGTATTTTAAATATATTCTTTTATTAAAAAAAGTAAATATATAAAAATAAACTTTTTATTTCGAATTATTACGCGATATAAATTAATAATAAAATAGCTAAAAAGAAAAATATAAAATATCTAAATATATAAAGCATAAAATACTTTCGTTAAAATTAAATTATTATTTTAATATTAATATTCGTTCAGAAATAAACTAAATAAATAATCGATGATTATTTTAATTATATGAAAGGTTTTTTAATTATATAAGGAGGATCCTTGAGGATCAGGCGTGATCCTATATCCTAGGATCCTTGAGGATCAACAAGGATCAACTTGAGGCGGGATGTGGTATGTTGATCAAGGACTGTGATCAATCCACAACAAGCAACCTGCTAATTTATATTATGGTCTGTTTTTATTTGATCAAGATACTTGGACAGTTCATCATCGTTCATCGCGTCAAGTGTTGAATGTTGTATCTCTTTCTTCTCAACCAAAAACCCTAAGAGCTGGGCCTTTAGTCTTATCGCGTTGACTGCTGCTGTATATTGCTTCTTGGTCCTAGCTTCATCGTACAACAAATCAAGCTTTTCAACCTCTTTGGACACCGATTCACTGGTCAAGCGCCTTGCATCAGCTCTCAATCTATCTATATACTGGATGATTTTATCTTTCTTTAAGTTGCGGGCAGCTTGAACGTGAGCTGAAGTTTCGCTGTAACCTGCGTCAACAGCAGCTTGTTTCTTACCTTTTCCAGCAGCTATACCTTCGCAAAACTTCTTTTCCATTGAGGATAAAGTAGCTTCGTTAGTCTGATGGATTTGGTCTAAAGTTATCGCCATATTTAGCCTAATATAGCGATTAATT
>JAYPDR010000089.1:0-6558 GCA_038125345.1 Marinoscillum sp.
AGATGTACTCCCCTCTTTATTTCCATCACTTTTAAGAGTATTTTTTCTGAAGTTACTTTCAAAATATCCAGGTGAAGCAACCATAACATGAATATTTTTTTTCATGAGTTCTAATCTAATTGAATCAAAAAAACCTTGCATTGCATGTTTAGATGATACATAAGCAGATCTAGTTGGAGTAGCAATAAATCCATTTAATGAAGAAATAGCAATAATTGACCCCTTAGTTCTTGTTAAGTAAGGAATTGAATGTTTGACTGAATAAATTGAACCAAAGAAATTTATTTTAAATAATTTCTCAAATACATCTAAATTCGCATTTTCAAAAATTGATCTGTAAGATATTCCTGCATTACAAATTAAAACATCAATCCTCCCAAACGATTTGATTGTTTTATCAACCATTTTTATAACATCTTTCTCTGAAGATATATCATGAACTATATGCTCACATTTAGAACCATAAGATTGAATTTTAGACTGAACTTTTTTTAATCTTTCAAGGTTTGTGCCACCAATAACAACATTAAATCCCTCTAAAGAAAATTTATACGCTAAAGCTTCTCCCGCTCCTGAAGATCCCCCTGTAATTACTACAACTTTATTTTCCATTTTATAAATATAGTTTCTTAAAATTACTATAATTTAGTACAAACAACTCAACTAATAATGTCTTTAGATATAATTAATCAACTCGGAGAAGATCGAGAAGATTATTTTAACGCAGCAATTCCTCCTATTTTCTCAAATTCCAATTTTCTATTCTCTAAAGTAGAAGACATGAGAAATGCAATGATTAGTAAGAATAATATACCATTTTACACTAGAGGTCATAATCCCACTACTAGAATATTAGAAAAGAAAATTGCGGCTTTAGAAAAAACAGAAAATGCTATTGCAGTAAGTAGTGGGATGGCTGCAATTTCTACTGCAATACTATCTCAGGTAAATTCTGGTGATCATCTTATAAGTATAAATCAACCTTACACTGGCACTGATAAATTAATGAAAGAAATATTACCAAAAATGGGCATTCAAATTAGTTTTGTTGATGGGAAAGACTCAAAAAATTTCAAAAATAATATTCAAAAAAATTCAAAAGCAATTTATTTGGAAAGTCCTAATTCATGGACATTTGATATGCAAGACCTTGAAGAAATAGCCAAAATAGCAAAAAAAAATAATTTAGTTACAATAATAGATAATAGCTACTCTTCACCTATTAACTCTAACCCAGCAGAATGGGGAATTGATATTATTATTCACTCAGCCACAAAATATATTGGAGGTCACGCAAATGCCATGGGAGGGATAATATGTAGCTCTAATGAAATTATTAGTCAAATATATAACTCAGAGTTTAAACTATTAGGAGGAGTACTATCTCCATTTAATTCATGGTTATTTATTAATGGACTTAGAACCCTTAATTTAAGAATGGATTATATAAGTACTTCCACTCCAGAGATTGTTAATTTTCTTGAAAATCACAAAAAGATTAAGAAAGTTATATACCCTCATTCAAAAAGTTTTGATCAAAAAGATTTAGTTAATAAATATTTAAAAAAACCATGTGGTCAGTTTTCTGTTGTATTAGATACAGAGGATGAAAGTAGAATTGAAAAATTTTGTGACAATTTAAAAATTTTTAGAATGGCTGCCTCATGGGGAGGTCATGAATCACTTATATTTCCTGAACTTGCAAGATATAATTTAAAAAGTAAATACTATTCGAATACAGAACTTTTACCAAAAAATTATATAAGATTTTATATAGGGTTAGAAGATACTAATGATATAATCAAAGATATTTCTCAGGCATTAAATCTAATTTAATAAATTATTGTTACAGAACCTCTATAGTCAGATTTAGTGTACTTTATATAATAATAATAAACACCAGGTGATTTATTATCACCATCCCAATTAAAGTATTTATTATAGGTTCTATATACCTCAACACCAGTTCTGTCAACTATTGTGATAAACTCAAAATTATCATCACAAGCATCAATTGGTAAATTTTGATTAGGGTCTTCAAGACTTGTAAGTTTAAATGAATCATTAATCCCGTCACCATTAGGACTAAAAGCGTTAGGAGGATTAAATTTTGACCAATCAATTTCAGGTTTTTCAAGAAGAAATTTTATAGTTTTTGTGTTGTTACCAAAAAATGGACAATTATCATCAAATACCTTAAATGTTAAATTATAACCTTTTGGACCAAAATCTGTACCAAGAAATTCACAAGTAGGGTACCAAAATAATCTACTGCTTACTTCACCCTTACCTGAAACTTGAGAAAATTGAAAATCTCCAGGTAGACCATCAGAAATCAAATCTAAAACAATGAGATCACCATCTTCATCTGTTGCTATAATATCAATTTCAAAAGGTTGATTAGGTAAAACAGAGTATTGATTTTCATTATTTATGAAAGGATCTATATTTTCACCAATATCAAGCTTAAGTATAAGTTGAATTGTATCTGAATTAGTATTTTGACAATAATCTATATCTTCAGTAATAAAATTTATTTTGTATTCATTCTCACCATCAAAAGGAAAATTGACACATTCTAAATCAAGAGTAAATTTTCCATCAACATGACCCATTTGAAAGTTATCCGCACTAAAAACTCCATTAATATCTTCTATATTAAATCCAACTCCTTCAGCTAAAATATATAAAGAGTCATTATCATTATCATCTGAAAATAAATTTAAAGTTAAAGTTCCTTTCAACTGTTTCTCTAACTCAATTATTTTAAATTTTGGTCTTGAGTTAACAGAATCTGTAATTTCTTCATCAGAGGTTAAAACTGGAGAAGAGTTATCAGGTAAATTAACAGTTATATCATAATATATAGTATCTTGATTAAATAGATCACATGTATCTAAATCATCTAACACTAAACCAATTAAAAAATTAGGTCTTTCAGAATAATCATAAACTCTACAATTTGAGTCAACATTTAAAAAAGAAGAAATTGATCCTGCATTACTTTCTAGAGTATTTATTGAAATTCCAAAATCTTCTATATTATATCCTGGTCTTTTTGGAACAACAAAATAATCAATACTCAAACTGTCATTATCATTATCTATTCCAATAATTTCTTTTGAAAATAAAGAATTCCAATTAACTGAGACATAGTTGGTATCATTTTCATTTATAAAATAAGGATCTTGATTAGTTGGTGGCTCAACAATTATAGTAACCCTAACTGTATCTCTTTGAGGTAGAGGACATGCATCGTCAGCAGCTATGAGATCAATCATGTAGGGTTCATTTTGAACATATGGACAATCTGAAACACAAACTTGAACTTTTAATGTGTCTCCAGATTCATTAATCGAGCCCTCGCTAAAAGAAAAAATATCTGATAAGTCAGTCCCATCTTTTCCGAAATTTACTCCCTCAGCTTTTAATGTAACATTTGTACCAACTTCATCAGTGACAAATAAATCAAAACATTTAGGTTGAGAAGCTATATAGATTATTGTGTCATCTTCTCTGTAAAAATCAATTTGACCTGGAATTTTTACTAAAGCTTCTGGTGGATCTGGTGGATTACATCCATCAACAACTAACATTTGAAAATCTCTTCTGGCCTCTCCTATCTTAAAGCCATCTCTAAATTCTTCAGCTTTGACTGAGAAAACAAATAATCCTACATCTGTAGGAGTAACAGTTATAAATCCGTTTGAAGAAATTGAGAGTGCTGGCTTGCCAGGAACCATATTCTCAACATCGTACCCTTGGGCAAAATCCACTGATGGATGTGGTGGTGGAGTCGATGGAGGTAATGCAACAATATTGGCGTCATTTGGTTGTTTATCATCTAAGGGTGCAGCTAAACTATATACTATCGAATCCCCGTCATCATCAGTTCCTGCAAAATCAATGTAAAATAATTGATTTATGCAAGCATAATCACTAAGAGGAGGAAATAGTCGTGGAGACGAATTAATTAATGGCTCACCATTTGCATCAACAACAGGAGGAAAATAAAGAGTATACGTCATCCCATTCCAGCCTGGATTTATTAAATTCTTTGTTTCCCAATTTCTACAACATCTTTCCCAAACAATAACATAGCCATTAGGATCATTATATTCATCTGGATCCAAAGTAATTTGATGTGAATATTCTACTTTTAAGGTACATAGAAAGCCTAATGCACAATCTGGATTAGTATAAGGAACAAATTCTTGATTTGTTATAAACATTGTTTCCTCTCTCATAAAGGCTCCGTCTGAATTTCTAAATATTGAGTAAGTGATTAAATTATCAGGGCCAGGATTTTCTGTTTGAGCACAGTCAAAATATTGAACCAATCTTATCTCATACCTGAAAGAGTTTTCATCACCAATATGAATCATTTCAATCTCACCACCAACTATATGGTTAGAGAAAAGGTTATTTTTAATAAAATAAAATAGAAATAAAAGTAGAATTACTCTTGGCATAAGTATGATAAATATAGTAAGTTTATTTTAAGTATATGGACAATATAGATAATGAATTAAGCAGTGAAGAAATTGGCATTATCACTTCAGATTTTGTTAAAGTTTCCGATCAATTAAAGACAACATGTAATAAAATTGTTGAAAAAAAATTTTCTAAATACCCTATTATAATAATGAGCAGAAATGAAGTGAAGCTAGGAACACTCCTAGTTGATATTAATGAAATAAATGATAATAAGTGGAAATATTTTGCAAGTTATCTTGAAATTCTACAAGAGAAAAAAATAATTAATGATTTAAAAGTTTTTAAAGAGAGCTATAAAAAT
The DNA here is from genome assembly GCA_038125345.1 of Marinoscillum sp. Taxonomy (GTDB): domain Bacteria; phylum Bacteroidota; class Bacteroidia; order Cytophagales; family MED-G16; genus MED-G16. Next base: position 4,799 of record JAYPDR010000089.1, read on the forward strand.
TCTGATGAATACTGTTGTCTACTTACAGTTTTAAACAATAATTCTAAGATAATTTTCATACCTTATCCAGAAGATTAATTTAAATTTGTATTATGAATGATCTTTTAAATACAGAAAATTATAATTTTTTATTTAGTTCGGTAATAGAATATTCTCCTAAAATTATATTAGGATTAATATTTTTATTTTTTGGTTTAAGATTAATAAAAAAATTAATTAGAATATTAGATAATTTTTTAATTAATAGAAAAATTGATGAGTCAGTTAGACCTTTTTTTAGGTCTTTGATTTCAATGACTCTTCAGGTTGCTCTTATCATTTCAGTTCTTTCAATGATAGGAGTAGAAATGACTTCTTTTCTTGCAATTCTAGGAGCTGCTGGTCTGGCGATTGGTCTAGCTCTAAAAGATACTTTACAGAATTTTGCTGCTGGAATTATGATTTTATTTTTTAAACCATTTAAAGCAGGTGATTTTATTGAATATGATGGAACACAAGGCAATGTAAAAGAAATTCAAATCTTCAGTTCAATTCTCACAACTGTTGATAATAAAAGAGTTATAATACCAAATGGAGTTTTACAAACTTCCAAGGTTACAAACTTTACTGCAGAAGATATAAGAAGAGTAATTTGGACATTTTCTATGGCTTATGGAAATGATTTTAACAAAGCAAAATCTTTAATTTTAAAATGGATAAATGATGATGAAAGGGTTATTAAAGATATGGAACCTTTAGTTGTTATTTCAGAATTAGGTGAAAGCTCAGTTAATATAATGGTAAGAGTATGGGTCAAAACTGAAGATTACCTTAATGTAAAATTTGATTATAATGAAAAAGTGTATAATGAGTTTCCAAAAAACAATTTAACTATACCTTTTCCTCAATTAGACGTTTACTTAAAAAGGTGAAAGTATTATTTTCAATCATACTAATTTTATTTATTACTAATTGTAGTTCACAAGATAGAAAAGAAAATTATTGGAAAGAAAAATTAACTTCAGAGCAATATAGAATTTTAAGAGAGAAAGGAACTGAAAGAGCATTCACTGGCAAATACTGGAATAATAAGAAAGAGGGAGAGTATATATGTGCAGGTTGTGGCCAAAAACTCTTTTCATCAGATAAAAAATTTGATTCTGGAACTGGATGGCCTTGTTTTTTTGATGTTGAAGATAAAAAGTATGTAAATTTTTTTGATGATAACAGTTTAGGAATGAAAAGAATTGAAGTGGTATGCTCAAATTGTCAAGGGCACTTAGGCCATATATTTAATGATGGTCCCAACCCTACAGGTCTTAGATATTGTATAAATTCAGCTTCTCTCAATTTTATAGAAAAATCTGAAAAATGAAAGATTTATTATTTGTTGGACTTGGAGGGATGATAGGTTCTCTGATTAGATTTTCAATCTCTAAAATAAATTTTATAAACTCAGCATTTCCAATAAATATCTTCCTTATAAATATATTAGGTTGCTTTCTTGCTGGACTTTTCTTTAAATACTCATTAAGCGTAGATAGAAATATATCAATAACTATAAACCATTTTTTAATTATTGGATTTTGTGGTGGTTTTACTACTTTTTCTGCTTATTCATTTGACTCATTAAATTTATTATCAGAAGGAAAATTTATTCTTCAAGCTATTTATCTAATTTTGAGTTCTACAATTGGAATATTATTTTGTTATTTAGGTATGAATATTATTAAGTAATGATTACAAAAAAAAATTTATATCAAGTCTACAATAGATTAATT
>JAYPDR010000090.1:0-6375 GCA_038125345.1 Marinoscillum sp.
ACATTGCACTTAATACTGATCTATCTGGATCTTTTCCTTTAATAATTTTTGGCTGATTTGTTTGAGGATCTAATACATAATTCCCATTAAAATCAACTTCATAAATAGGAGGAGAAGGAACCATTAATTTATTGAAATCTATGGCTAATGTTATTGAATTATATTCATCTAAATACGTTTTTAATGAAGAGCCCAATCTCATATTTATAGGGATGAAATCAAGGCTTTTAGAACTCCCATATGTAATCTTTCCTCCTACATTAGAAATATGAGAACCAAAAGATAACTCAGATGTTCTACTTGAAATAATAATTTCTTTATTATAATACAATCCTAAATCAACAGAGAAACTATTACCTGATTTAGCGTCAGAATAATTTGAAATACTTCCTGTTAAATTTGACCATATATATCTTGTTGTTCCTCCTATTGAAAAATCATTAGTTAATTTTCTTGAGTATGTAAAAGCCGTACTTAACTCTTTTGGATTCTCAATTCCAAGAGATAGACCTTGATTGTCAGTTAGTTGTATCTCCCCTAAATCAAAGTATTTTAAAGAAAGGCCAATAGTTTGTACATCATCTAATTTATAAAATCCTGATAGGTAAGAAACTGACATATCATCAACTATTTTTCCAAGCCATGGGACATAAGACATTCCAAAACCATAGTCTTTATCAATAAAAGCTAATTTAGCATTATTCCAATGGACAGAATTTACATCAGGTGATGTAGCAACTCCAGTTTCCCCCATTGCCGAACCCCTTGAATCAGGAGAAATTAAAAGAAATGGAACTGCAGTAATTATGGGCCTTCTTGAAGTGTCCTGACCACTTAGTATTGAAGATTGAGAAAACCCTTTAATACTAATGAAAAATAGAAATAGTAAAATTCTTGTCATAACCTTTTAATTAATTTATTATGAATAATAGCTTCTTTACCATTAATAACATTTTTCACATGCAATTTATATATATAGATACCTTGAGGCAAATGATAATCATTGAAATCCTTTCCATTCCAATTCAAATCATCTATTACATTAGAAGAAGAATTATAATACTTATTAATACTAAAAATTTTATTGCCTAATAAATCATAAATTTCTAAATGAATATCTATTGGTTGATCTTCTTCTAATGAAAATTTGAAATTTATAAAATTTACAAAAGGATTCGGGAAACTTATCACCTCACTAATTTTTAGACTATTATCTTTTCCAATAATAAATACAACTGATTGAGTTGATAAATTATTGTAATTGTCAGAAATTTTAATTTCTATTTTATGTTTACCAGTAGACAATCCATCTATAGGAAATCTAATTGAACCATCTTGATAACTATCTTTTTGATAAGAAAAATATTCATTTAGCTTTATTGAAATAGTATCATCTATTATTGCCAAAATTTTTTGGAAAGATTTTTTTTCTGATAAATTAATTCCACTTTCATCAAATACATCAACAATTAACAACGGATTTCTAGACACTATATCCCCAGATTTAAACCCATAACTATCAATAAACAATTCGATATCAGGTCCTTTATTATCATTCTTAAAATTTTTGGATGAGCCCCCAATCTGAAAAAATGATGAACCAATAGCCTCTTCAAAACTAACTGTATCAGTTGCAAAAAAATGGACTTTGCCATTTCCCATCTGATAGTCAATGTTAACAGGAATTATCGCTTCAATCTGAAACTTACCATTTGTAATAGAGGACCTACCTTTAAATAATAAATTATCCCATTCTCTAAAATTGTAGGGATCACTCTCATCTCCTAAAGTTGTATTAGTGGAAATTTTATCATAAAGTTCAGTAAATAACTCTCCATTAAAATTTGATTTTAATTCTCCTTTGGAATCTATAATAGATCCATTAATTACCATTTTATCTCCTGATCGAAGTGTATCTATTTTCTCAATCTCAACATTTAATTTAGGATAGGATAAGGATAAGGATGGATCACCTAGCAAGGAGAAATTTCTATTAATTGGGCCGGAAAGACTTTTATTTTTTGTTATTCTAAATATATCTCCAATTTTTAAATGTTTTCCCTCATTTTTTTTAAATACATTTTCATAAAACTTCTGGTTTAATCTAAAATTACTTTGAGAGAATACTGGCCTTGTTGTGGTAAAAAGAGCTATAGCACCTCCATTCTCTTTGTTTAAAAGCATTTCACCACCTGAAGTAATTAGAGGATCATCAAATTTTCCAAACTCACAAGTAGCCGTAATGAATAAAGGAAATTGATGTCTATTCTCCCACTCATATATTGAATTATCGTCTATTATTTTTTCTTCTGCCCAAAAAAATTCATTCCCATGACCTATATAGTTAATAATTAACCCACCATTTTTTATAGCATTAGATAAATCAACTTTTGCTTCCAATGAAGTTTTAACACCATCTACCAAATTTTGTTCATAGTTATCTATATAAATTTTCTTTACAGAAAAACTTGGATATTTTTCATTCAAAATATTAAAATGTGATTCTGCATCATTTTGATGGACATTATTATCTCCATCATCAGCCACCAAATAAATATCTTTTTTCCATGCGCCAATAGATAACTCCTGATCCGAATAAGAATATAATTTATCAACATATGCTTTAGCTTCATGAATATTTTTACTTGGAATTCTTCCAATGCCAACTTCAAGATCATGATCTCCTTCAAGATCTTCACCCCATATTCCCTCTTCTTCATCTAAAAAACCAAAATAGTCGTCAGAAGAAAAACTAAAAATATTATTTGATGAGTTATATGACTGATAGATAGGAATAAAATTCGTATTATTTGGTATTCTATTTTTATAGTCATAAGAACAATCACCAAATAATAGTACATACTTTAATTTCTTATCAGAGGAGTTGTATATATACTTTATATAATTTCTTATTGAGGTAATATCTTGATTACCAGAAGAAAATTGATCATATATAAAATTAATTTCTGTTACTAAAACAGTTAAACCTTCAGACTCACGAAGGGCTTTTATTCTATTAGCCTGATCAATAAAATTTTTATGAGAAATAATTAATAAGTCTGGTGAATTATGATTTAATAAATTGGAGTTATTGAGATTTTTTGAAAAAATTGGATATTTTAAATTATTTAAATCAAATAAAATATTTCTATTATATTTTTTATCATCTTTTATGATCGAGTAATTATTAGATGATTTATAAATAGGGACATTTTTTGAGTTATAAGGATCAGTAATATCCCAATTTTTTAAGTTAATTGTTCCGTCAGAATTAAATGGGAAATCTCTTTCTGAAGAAATATTATATTTTGTAATTAATTGAGAGTTATTGTTGGAAGAGTTATAAATAATTTGACTTTCATTGTAATGAAAAGGTATAACTCCAGAAATATTAATAAAATCAAGATATGAAATTGAATTATTTGCCCCCTCATAATGAAGACTTAAATTATTTGATGCATCGTCGTTATAAATGAATGAAGTTTCTTCATTCTGAATAATTATTTTTTCACCATATATACTTTCATTAATTTTAAACATATTATACTGATCTAACTGATTTCCATCTAATGATAGACGGAATGAGGATGAAAAAGAAGAGCGTGAAACAAGTCCAAGATTTACTTGTACTTCAGAATTATTTTCGAACGTATTTAAAGGTATATCTATGAAATTTCCGGGAGAAAATATTTCTCCATACCAATTTCTTCCAGACTGAATAATATTATAAAGGTCATTTTCAATTGTGTATGTGTATCCAACCTTGTCTAATTCTAGATCAAAAGATTCATAAATATCACTTTCTTTAACTTTAAGGCTATTTTCATTTTTAAATGAGATAAAATAATAAGCTGTGTCAGAATATAAGTTTTTTTCAGAAACTACTTTGTTTGAGATAGAGTCAAAGTATGTCTTATTTGAAGACTGTAAAAAAAAATATATAAACTCATCATCATCAAATTTTTCATCAGAATTTCCAAAAAAACTAACTGGTATTTCTTGTGGACTAACTAAGCTAGAAATCTTGTTAAGTTGAGGCAAATAACCATTGTAACCACTTCCATAAATTTGTATTTTATTAGGATTAAGATTATTAATTGATATATTATGTTTATTCAAATAATCAATATCTATTTTGAAAATTGCTGATTCTGTTACTCCAACTTTTATCCAATTTCCATCTGAAAGTATAGAATTCTGACCTCTAATTGAGAAAAAAATCTGAAATAAAAATACAAAAAATATTAATCTTATCATTTACAAAAATTAAGCTATTTATTAACTTAAAATTTTAAGATTTATTTGAAAAAACAAATGAAAAAATAGATTTAAAGATGTTATAAACAACATAAATAAAAACAACTGAAAATAGAATTTCATGACCGTGAAGAGATAATAAAATAATGGTAATCAATAATAAAAAATACCTTTCTATATTATCCTTATAACTATAATTAATAAATTTTAAACTAATAAATTTAATATTAGAGATCATCAGGAATGAAAAAATTAAAATAAATGCTACTCATATACCATCATTAAAATACTTACTAAACTCTCCATTGTAATTCACGAGAGATACGAAAAATAAAGCATTAGCTGGAGTTGGAAGACCATAAAATTGATTACTTTTTTTATTTGATAAATTAAATTTTGCTAGTCGTATAGCAGAACAAATAAGAATAATAAATGAAGTATATATTATTAATGAACCCTCAAAAGTCTTTTGAAGATGAAAGTATATAACTATTGAAGGTAAACACCCAAAAGAGATAAAATCTGCAAATGAATCTAACTGTTTCCCAAATTCTGAAACAACATTTAATTTTCGAGCAATTAAGCCATCAAAAAAATCTAAAAAAAGACAGACATAGAACAAAGGGAGAATTGAAAATTGATTATTGAAAGAATTAATAACACAATATAAACCTATGATAAGATTTGAAAGAGTAAAGACGTTAGGTATATTTTTTTTCATTTTGTGAAAGGATTACTTTCTTTTTCATCAATAATAGTAGTTGAGGGACCATGTCCTGGATAAATAGTAACATCATCATTCAATAAAAATAAAGTGTTTTTTATACTTTTAATTAATGTGTTAAAATCTCCTCCAGGTAAATCCGTTCTTCCTATAGAATTTTTAAAAATTACATCTCCACTAAAACATTTGTTTTGATTTTTGAAATAAAATCCTAAGTGTCCTGGAGAATGTCCAGGGAGAAAAAGAATATTGATTTTTTCACCATCAAATTCTAAATTTGAATTTGAGTCTATAAACTTAACATTGTTATAGTGATTATAGCTATTCATTCCAAGCATAACAGAATAGTTAATCATATTTTCATACATATTTTTTTCAATTGAAGGTATGAAAGTTTCTACTTGATAAAGATCAGATAAGTATTTGATTCCTAATACATGATCAATATGGGCATGGGTAATCAAAATAAATTCAGGTTCAATTGAGTTTTCTTTTATAAAATTTTCTAAAGCTAAATTCTCATTACTATAATAATTTCCTGGATCAATGATAACACATTTATTATTTGATATTAATAAATAGGTATTCTCCTGATAATCATTAAAAGTAAAAGTTTTGACATTCATGATTTTATACTTTTATACAAATTTTAAGTATAATTGATTATTAGCACAAAAATGGGGAAAAAATATGATTATATAATTATTGGTCAAGGTATTGCTGGATCATCTTTTGCTTGGAATTTATATTTTAAAAACAAGTCATTTATAATAATAGATTCAGAGAATGAAAATACATCTTCAAAAGCAGCTCTAGGAATTTTTAATCCTATAACTGGAAGGAGAAATGCTCTCAGTTGGAACTACAAGTCTCTTTTTATGGAATTAAATGTTTTTTATTCTAAAGTTGAGAATGAATTGAAAACAAAAATACTTTACAAAAAAAATATATATCGTCCATTCAAAAATATAATTGATTACAATGACTGGATATTAAAAAAAACTAATAATAATTATATCTCTTTTATTAAGGAAATTAATGACACAGGTTTAATAACAAAAAAAAGTGGTTATTTAGATGTTAATAAATATTTAAGTGAAACTAAAAAATATTTTAAATCGGAAGGTCGTTATATAAAATGTGAAATAATTAATAATGATTTCATCTTAAAAAGAAACACTATTAAACTTAAAAATATAGAGGCAAAATACATTATCATGTGCTTAGGTATCAAACAAAATACTCTAGATTATTTTTCTCAAACTCCAATTAGACCTGTTTCAGGAAATAGTATAATTGTAGAGTCTAATTTCCAATCAGAAAAAATTATTAATAATAAAATCTCAATTATAAATTATAAAAAAAATAAACTTATGGTTGGGTCAACCTACAAT
>JAYPDR010000091.1:0-6266 GCA_038125345.1 Marinoscillum sp.
ATTCAATTTTAGATAAAAAAAAATTTGATGGAATACAAGTTGATCTTACAAAGTCTACAAAAAGAATTATTAAAATTAGTACTGAGAATATAATAGTAAAGATTTCAGACCCAAAATTAATTAACAAACATATAAATTCTTATATGAATAAAAATTTCCCTTCTTCTAATACTATTTTTATTGATAATCTAACAAATCAAAATAAAAATTTATTAGAGAGAATTGACAACAATTTCTTAGTTGTAATTAATCCTTATGATAAAATAAATGAAATAAGCTCATTTATAGAAGTAAATAATTATGGCTTATTACTAAAAGGAACTGATGAAATAAGGCCTGGATTAAAAGATTATGACTCCTTATCAGATTATTTGGATTCAATAGATAATTCATTTTAGACATTCTAAGAGATGAATTTTTTTACCTTCTTTTAAGAATCTTTTTTCATATTTAGTTTGGATCATTTTATGATATTCAAATTTTGAAGATTTATATAAATCATCAGTGTAATCTATAATTTTAAATTTAGAAATTTTAATTTGTTCTATTGAATAGTCAAATAAATTTGGATCATCTGTTTTTAATAACATTCTACCTCCATCTTTTAAGATATTATAATATAAAAACAAAAAATTTTCATTAGTTAATCTTTTTTTTAAATCTCTTTTTTTTGGTCTAGGATCAGGAAATGAAATTAATATTTCGTTCACTTCATATTCAGAAAAAAAGTCTGCTATCTGTTCAATAGGAATTCTTAGAAATAGAGCATTTTTGCAATTATTTAACTCTAAGGATTTAGCTCCTTTCCATAATCTAGAACCTTTTATGTCAATGCCAATGTAGTTATTATTTTTGTTTTCAATCGATCTTGAAACTGTGTATTCTCCATTACCACAAGCTAATTCTAAATTTAAGGGATTTTTATTATGAAAGATATTACTCCAATTTCCTTTAGTTTCTTTAAAAAGATCTTTTCCTTCCTGAATTATAAAATTGGATTTTTTATTGTATTCGTATCTATCTAGTTTATTTTTCATTTATGTCTGATATTAAAAACAAACTTCCACCGATGAATATTAGATCATTATATTGAGCTTTATTTTTACAATAACTTATGGCAATATTTATATCCTTTTTTATACTATAAAAAAATTTTTCTCTTCTAAAAAATTCTGATAAATCTTCAACATTTAAAGATCTATTAATCCTTGGCTGGACTAATATATATTCAAAACTATTGGGAAGTATTTTTATTATTTCATTCCAGTTTTTATCTTTAACACCGCCTACAATAAAAAAAATTTTGTTAAAAGATAAACTTTTTAACTCATCTATTATAGCTCTAAATCCATCTAAATTATGGCATCCATCAGAAATAATATAAGGATTTTTTGATAAAATGTTCCATCTACCATGTATAATAAAAGGAGAATTTTTAAATAAATTTATGTCTATTTCTTTTTTTTGAAATTTGAGAAATTGAAAAAAGGCTAATAATACTCCTTTCATGTTTTGAAAATAGTATTCTGTTGGATTATTAAGTTTTAATTGAAAAGTAATAGACTGATATGAGATTGATATTATTCTAGAACTAATTGTTTTTTTAATTGAGCTTAATTCAATCTCTTCAGATGCTTGAAGATAATGTGTTTTATTCTTATAACACTCTTTTTTAAAGATTTTATCAATATCAGGTTGACTTTGTCCTTTTATAAAAATACTATTAGATTTTATTATTCCTGCTTTTTCTTTTGCAATATCATCTAATGTATTTCCTAGGATTTTTTGATGATCTAGGCCAACATTAGTAACTAAGCTTATTAGTGGGTTTATAATATTTGTTGAATCAAATTTTCCACCTAATCCTACTTCAACTATCGCTAAATCAACTTTCCTCTCTTTAAAATACTCAAATGCTAAAATTGTAGTCATCTCAAAAAATGAGATGTTTTTATCTTTAAAAAATGATAAGTTTTCCTTAATGAAATTGAGAATAAACTTTTTACTAATTTTTTTTCCATTTACTTGTATTCTCTCTCTAAAATCAAAAATATGAGGAGAAGTATATAAACCAATATTCAAATTAAGTGATGAACAAAAATTTGCTAGTGTAGTTGATGTTGTTCCTTTTCCATTTGTCCCCCCTACATGAATAGATTTAAATGATTTATGAGGGTTTTTAAAGTATTCACATAAAACCCTTATATTTTTAAGACCAGGTCTTAATGCCTTATCTCCAGAGTTTTGATAGTTGGGAATACTATTAAATAGAAAATCTATTACTTCAGTATATTTCATTATTGTATTAGAGAGATAAAATTTAAACTAATTCTTAATTATTCTTTATGATAAAAGTAATTTTTCCCTTTGAAAGGTCTGCAGGATTCTCATTATTTGTAGGACTAAAAGTTAATTTCAGAACTTCTTCCTTATAAATATTTTCCACTGCAGGGCTAAGAGTAGTTTCTAGCGTTTTTAAGCTAATAATTTCACCATAATAATCAACAGTGATCTCAAATACAATTCTACCACTTTCTCTGCTGTTATCTATAGGTTTAGGCTCAAAATCCCAGACCCATCCTAACATCTCTAATGAAGATCCTTTAGAGCCAGACTCAGACGATGACTTATTACTAAAAATTGCCCTCTCATCAATAATCTTAGAAGACGGGGCATTATTATTTATTTTAGAAGAATCAGTTAAAAGTTTATCATCAGAATCATCAATTATTTTCTCGGAATTTACAGTATTAGTTGATTCTTCAACTGGAAAAGATTCTTGCACATCTGATTTCTCTTGATTTGAAGGTTTAGATTGTTTAGAAATATTTTCAATAACATCTTCATTTACATTAGAGTTTAGCTTGTTTTTTACATCTAAGTTTTCTTCTAAATCTTCTTCTATGTTCTCTGAATTACTCTCTTCACTTTCTAACGAATTTTCAAGAAGATTCTCACTATCTCCTCCAAGTTCAATACCATATTCTTCTGGAGGAGGATAAGTTTCTTTCCAAGCGACAACTATCATAAGTAATAAGAAAAATAATAAATTACTTAAAACTGTCAGATAAAAAGCTTTCTTTTTTAAATCTAGATTATTTTCTCTCATTTTTTAGGTGTAGATGCAATTGAAACTTTTGCTTCTAATGAAGTCGCTATCCCAGCAACATTAACTAAATGTTCTACTGGAACATCTTTATCGCAATGTAAGACAACTAAACCTTCTTGATCTCCTATTGCATTCCTTAATATAAACTCAAGATTGTCTAAAGAAGTTTCTTGGTCATTAACAAAATATTTAAGATCCTTTGTAATAGTTACAGAAACTTTCTGGATGACAATAGTTGAAGACTTACTCGAAGGTAGGTTGACAGGTAAGCCTGAGGGCGTTACAAATGAGGCTGTTAACATAAAAAAAATAAGTAATAAGAAGATAATATCTGTCATCGAAGACATACTAAAAAGAGGATTTATCTTATTGCTTGGTTTTAAATTCATTTTTTACTCTGTAAAGTTTCTAAAAATTCTATTGTAGTATATTCCATTTTATGGATTAATTTTTCAACCCTAGTAACTAGATAGTTATAAGCCAAGTAAGCAACAATTCCAACAAATAATCCAGCAGCAGTAGTAAGCATGGCCTCATAGATTCCACTAGAAAGTAATTTTGGGCTAACGGCTCCTTCTTCTTCTGCTATTGAAATGAACGCTTGAATCATTCCAGTAACTGTTCCTAAAAAACCAATCATAGGAGCAGCTCCTGAAATTGTAGCTAATAAACTTAAATTTTTTTCTAAATTATAGATTTCAATTTTACCAACATTTTCAATTGAAGACTCAATATTTTTCAAAGATGTATTTAATTTATTGAGGCCTTTTAAAATCATCCTTGAAACAGGATTATCTGTATCATTACAGACCAATTTAGCTCCATTGATATCATCATTTTTTACTCTTGATAAAATTTCATCAGTAAATCCTTTAGGGGATTTAGATTCTTTATTAATAATTAATATTTTTTCAATTAATATGTAAATAGTAACTATAAACAACACCAAGATTGGTATCATCATAAATCCACCCTTAAATAACAACTCCATAACAGTTATCTGATCTTGGCTTAAGGCTGTAACTGTAGAGTCATTTGAATTAATTATCTGTAGTATTAATGTTTTAAAATCCATAATTCATTATTTATTTTTTCTTTGTAAAAAGTTAACATTTCTTTAGCTTTTTCAACATTATCAAAATTATCAACTGCAACTCTATACATTTTATTTTGATTTATAGGCGAAATTATAAAGCAATTAAAGCCAAAATTTTTAATCTCATTAGCTTTATTTAAAGATAAATTATAATTTGAAAAGCTACCCGCGATAATATAATATTTTCCAGATAAATAGTTAATTTCTGTAATTATAGGTTCGGAATATACTTCCTTAATAATTATTGAATCAGTCTCCTGAATATTTTGATCGTCTTCTAAGTTGATATTCCTTTCAAGAAAGTTGTCTTCTAAATTTAACTCTTTAGATGGAGTGTCAGAAAGAAGGTCATCTTTTTTAAACTCTACATTAAAGAATATATATACTAAAATTATGAAAAAAAATACAAGGGTAAAGTAAGTAGAGAATTTTGATTTCTTTAATTTATAATTTTCAATTTTTATATCTTTTAAACCAAAATCAATATCTTTTTTTTTCATTTAAAATACCATTTTACACCACCCATAACATTTATTCCTAAGTCAGGATACATAAAAAATCTTTCATTATATCTATTTAAAATATTATTTAAATTAAAACTTAATTCTAATCTATCTGAAATATTATACAATGATTCAAGATAAATATCAATGTATGAATTCATCTTAAAGAACTCATTTTGATAATTTAATCCGTATGTCTCAAGTTCTAATTTAGTTCCTACTGTTAGATGAAATTTATTCTGAGAGTAAGAAGTTTCTAAATCAATATAATATAATGGAAGAAAAACCTCTTGAAAGTCATACTGGTTGTAAAGGAAGTCTATAGATGAAGAAATAGAATTTGAAAATTTCTTTGTCAAAGAAAATGAATATGCATTAATAGTCTCCTCAAAATTCTTTCTTTTTATAGTATATAAGAATAAAGGTGTTTTAAGTGATGTTGGTAAATTCTCACCTTCATAAATAGCATAGTCTAATCCGCCAATTAAATTGACTGAATTAAAATTAAATGAAACTTTGACACTATTATCAAGAGTCAAATCAACTCCAGCATTAATATTATATAATTGTTCATTAAAGTCAAATTGTGAAATATTTGGCTCATAAATAAAAGGCATTAAATTAAGAAAAGATGATAATTTATCATAAAATAAACCATTAGAGTAAGATAATTTAAAAGTTACATTATCAACATTATATTTAATTTTTATCTCTGGCGAGAAAGAAGATATAGTCTGCTTATTTTTAAAATCTCTTGATAATGACTGATACATAGCATTTATTCTTAAGTTAAAATTATTACCATAATAATCTAAGACTAAGGGGATAGAAAGTTCTCTAAATAACACGTTATTGTTTAATGATATATTTTCTAAATTATAGAAATGATATGAGGGCTTAAATGAGAGAAAAAAATTAGAAATAGGAAGTGATAAGCTTGAATAAAAATTTTGAAACAGCTCATAATTAGAATTGTTTTGAAAAGATTTTCCAGAGTAACTAAAATTATAGAAAAATTTATTTTCAACAGACTCAAAATTTACTTTATAGTAAAATAAATTATTTGTAAACTTTAGTTTCTTTGTTAGATTATCAGACAAAACAATATCGTTCTCATCAGTAAAACCATAATAACCACTTTTAAATGAATTATAATTTAAGTGTGTAGTAATTTTAGATTTTGAATTTAGTTTGTAGTCTACTAATAAATTTAAATCAGAAGTTGACTCACCACTAATAGTACTTAATTTCTGACCTTTTGATCTAAAATCTAAAAGAATATCTGAATATATCACAAAATTATTTCCAGATTTTAAGTAAGGATTTGAGTGTAAGAAATAAGATGAATAATTGCCAGTTTTTAAGTCTATAAATATGTTTTTATTATCAAAATATGATGTCAAATCTCTTAAAGTCTTATCAATTTTTTTGTTATCTATTGGAACTTGATAATTTATGGTATCATAACTGAATTGTTTTTTATCAATATTTTTATTTTCCAATAAAATTTTATTTATTGACTTGTCTACTTTTGGAAGAATAATACTAATATTATTTT
>JAYPDR010000092.1:0-6250 GCA_038125345.1 Marinoscillum sp.
TTTTGGTTTATTCGTAAAATACCGATATTTCTGGATTACAATTATAATCGGAAGAAGGTGATACTTGAATCACTGTTCTTTTATCTTCATACAAATTAACTATCACTTCTTCTTTAATATTAAAATAATCTGGAATATTATCTCTTAAAAATCTATAAGTTTCGTGTGGAATATTTGGTGTATCACAATCAAATGTTAAAATAACTTTAATATTATTAGTATCTGCTAGTTTCGTTATATCTACATCATAAGTCTGATAATTTGAATCCATCTGCAGTCTCTCATTCCTATAAACAGGAATTATATCATAAAATATTTTATTATTTAAATTAATTTGTCTGGTCCAGAACATATCAGTAGTCACACAACTATAACCACTAATACTTTCACATTCCCAAGATAATTCTAACTGATAAGGGCTTTTGAGTATTATTTTATCTTCTTTACTGCAACCAAAAAGGAAAATTGATAATATTAATAAGTATCTCATATATAAACCTACAAACTTCCCAACTGAAAATCAATTATTAAAATAGTGGGGTCTTTTGGTTTAGTTGCAAACTAAATCTTCTGTTGTTATAGCATAAACATCATCACTATAAATTAATCCGCAATCATTTTTTCTTACAGTTAAAACAGAATTTTTAACAACAAATTCTAAATAATAATCACATTGGCTAGTATTATCTATAAATTGAAGTTTTAATTTGTCACCTTTGTTGATTATAGGTGTAACTGTAAATAAACCTGATGTTTTAAACCAATAAAAATACAAATTATCTAAATTAATATTTCCATTTATTGGCACCTTTTTACAACCCGGTTCTACAAACCAACTGGATTTCCAATTAAAAATTACATAATCATTTTCAAACCGCACATAAGTTTGTTTATCTTCTATTTCTTCAAACAAAATATTATTAAAATTTGAAGTGAATGTATTATCTGGGTCAATATTATCTTCATTACAACTTATTAAAAGAAATGCAGATAAAAGAAAGAAAATTAGATTTTTCAATGTTTAAAAAACAGTACACTTTAAATGTACAAACATCTGAGCTAAAAATCAATTATCATTGTATTGTAATTGCTCGGGGTAATGCCCCCCGATTATATAGAAAATCCTCAAATTTTATATTTGTGCAGAACAATGTGATGGAGTGAAAATTTTTCCTATTTGACACCTTATTTCTTAAAAAAAAATTATAAAATTAGTAACACAGATTGAGTTAATTAGTAACACAAATCTAGACGTACCTTGAAATTATGGATGTAAAAAGTGCCTAATTAGTCTCCTTTTGAGCCTTTTTTGAACTCTGCCATTTTATCTATTAAGAAGTTACTTTGATCAACCATTTTTACAAGATGATTTTTTAGATATTCTCTGTTTTCAACAAAATTTCTTTTGAATTCTTCATATTTTTTCTCCGAGATAAAGTCATATATTTCTTTTGAAGTTCTTAAATAAATATCCAAAACATTTTTATTAACAGGATTATCCATCAAAATATTTGTATATAAATTTTCATCTCCTCCAGTAATCCTAGAAGAGAATGATATATTAGATTGATAAATAGGACTACATATATCCATTATTTTATCAAGATTAAGATTCATTTTTTTCATTGCAGTAGTAAAAACTACATGAGAGAAATGGGTCATTCCCTGTATCAAGCTCATATATTTATCGTGCTCATCAAAACTTTCCAACTCAGTGATTTTAAGCCCCAACTTATTAAATGCTTCTTTTAAATGATTGTATTTGTTTTTTTCATTGACTGGGATAGTTACAATGTTTTGACCCTCGAAATTATTTAAAGGGCCAAATAGAGGGTGGCAAGATATAAACTCAAATTCTATAGAGTTAACTTCTTTTGATAGAACTGATTTGACAGAGGTAAAATCGCTAAATAATTGATCTTGAGAAATTTTAGTTTTTATCCTATTAAATACTTCTGGAGTTTTATCTATAGGAACCGATAAAATTATCCAGTCTGAGTTCTCAAGAATCTCACTCTCAATTTCAAGAGAATTTTCATCAGACACCAATACTGTAAATGAATGCTCTTCAAATTTCTTTTTAAAAGCCGATCCCATTTTACCAGTACCACCAATAATTCCAATAGAATTAATCAAAACTGAATACGTTATAATAAATTTTTATACTGAACAAGCCATATCGACTCCACAGCATTGAGGAGATTTAATCATTCCCTCGCACTCAGGGCATTTAGAAACTTGAACATTTGAGCCATCACCAACAGTAATATGGTCGTTTATAAGTGGTTTGTTACACTTTGCACAGCTAGCATTAACTGCCATACCACATTTTTCACATTTATATGTTTCCATACTAGATTATTTTATTTGTTACTAATATATCTTTATTTTTAATTAAAAGTAAATTTAATAGAATTATCATATGCTTAATATCTCTCAAAAATTATTAATTTTTTCATTTTTATTTAGTTTTTCACTCTACTCAAAAGATCCATATCCAAAAAATTCAAATATTGATATAATCAATTACTCATTTGAATTACATCTAAATGACTCTACAAACATAATAGTAGGAAAAGCAAATATTAACCTTCACATATTACCCTCTGAAAGTCAAGTAAGACTAGATTTAATATCAAAAAACTTAAATGAGAAAGGTATGTTAGTTCATTCTGTACTATTTAATGGTAATGATGTCCCTTTCACTCACCAAGACAATGTTTTACTTATTGATACTAAAGGAATAAATTATTCAATAAGTGATAATATAACAGTTGAGTATAGCGGTATTCCTGAGACTGGATTAATTATTGGAGATAATATGCATGGAGATAGAACCTTTTTTAGTGATAACTGGCCAAATAAAGCTAGAAACTGGCTTCCCTTAGTTGATCATCCATATGATAAGGCAACATCTAATTTTATTATTTACGCTCCAAATCATTACCAAGTGATTTCTAATGGATTACTAGTTGAAGAGACAAATATAGATAAAGAAACAAAAAAAACTCATTGGAGACAATCTGTTCCTATTTCATGTTGGCTTTATGCGGTTGGTGTTGCTGAATTTGCTGTAGATTATGTTGACTACTTTGATGGAAAATCAATTCAGACATGGGTATATAAACAGGATAGAGACAAAGGATTCTATGATTTTAAAATTCCTACTAAACATACTCTCGAGTTTTTCAGTGATTATGTTGGACCTTTTGCATACGAAAAACTTGCCAATGTACAATCTAACAGTGTTAAGGGTGGGATGGAATCAGCTACTGCAATCTTTTATAGTGACATCTCTGTAACTGGTGAAAGGACCACAAGATGGAGAAATGTTATAATTCATGAGGTAGCGCATCAGTGGTTTGGAAACTGCGTGACTGAGTATGACTGGGATGATGTTTGGCTTAGTGAGGGTTTTGCGACATATTTTACACTAATGTTTAGGGAGCATGCTTATGGTAGAGATGATTTTATTGAAGGATTAGAGAGTTCTAGAAAAAGTGTATATGAGTTTTATGAAAGAAATAAAGATGCCTCTGTAGTTCATAATAATTTGAAAGACATGAAAGATGTATTAACATATAATCTCCAGTACCAGAAAGGAGCATGGGTCTTACACATGCTTAGAAATTTAATAGGTGAATTAAATTTCAGAGAGGGTATTAGAAATTATTACAAAAAATATTTCAACTCTAATACAAACACAGATCAGTTTAGGTTAGAAATGGAATATGTATCTGGAAAAGATCTTAAAAACTTTTTTCAACAATGGCTTTATAAT
Source organism: Marinoscillum sp. (assembly GCA_038125345.1). Classification (GTDB taxonomy): domain Bacteria; phylum Bacteroidota; class Bacteroidia; order Cytophagales; family MED-G16; genus MED-G16. Next base: position 3,782 of record JAYPDR010000092.1, read on the forward strand.
GGAGGATTCCTGAAAATAGATGGAAACTGGAGTTATAATAAAAATTTAGTGAATATTACTCTCTCACAAGTTCAAAACGATGGATATTTATTTTCAATGCCTATAGAAATTATGATGACTTTTGATGATAATTCCTTGAAAGTAGATACTGTTTATTTAGATCAAAAAACAAAAAAAATTAAAATTCCTTCAGAATATAAACCAAAAGAAATTAAATTAGATCCCCACACAAAATTATTGGCTGTGTGGAACTTAAATCAGCTTAATGACTAAACAATGAAAAAATTTTTTGTTACTATTCTTTTTCTTTCATCATTTATATTATTTGGACAAGAAAAATCTATTGTTTCTGACCTTGATGGGTTAGAATTAAATATTGGAGATACATTTACACCCACTACATTTGTAGTTGACGGAAAAAGTGAGAGATCTGACTGTGTCAGAATGATCTATTACAATAAGAGAGGAGTTTTCAGCACAGCTAATTCAATATCCGTTGACAACCAATCTGGTTCATTAACTGCTAATAAACCTGGAGTTCATGAAGTGGTTGCAGTATGTTTTGATGCTGATAGAAAGAGAACGAGTAAAACCTTTCAGGTAAATGTGAAGTATCCAAAAGTTAAAGAAATTAAAATTTCATTAGATGTAGAAAAGGTGTATTCTGGAACTTATGTTCCTGTTTCCTATCAAGTTATTGATGAAATGGGTTTTGTGAGAGATAATGTTAACTTCACATTGAAATCCTCTAATGATAACTTAAAAATTGATCAGATCAATAATATAAAAGCTGTCAAAGGTGGATCTTCTGTCCTTGAAGCTTCTTTTGAGGGTATAACTGGAATTCTTAATATAGATGTTATTGATAACCCTGTGAATTCAATTGAACTAACTCCTAATACTAATCAAGTAAGAACAGGTGATGTTGTTCAATTTAAAGTAAAAGCTTTTGATAAGAAGGGTAAAGAGGTGACTGATGTCCCGTTTGAATTTACCTATCAAGGTAAATCTTTTGATGTAAGTAATAGCGCATCAGGTTTAGTTGATAATAATGGAAAGTTCGTAGCTGATGTTGCAGGAAATTATATGGTAACTGCATCAGTTGGAAACATTACAAATTCTCAGGCATTAGTTGTATATGAAAGAAATGTTAAAAGAGATGTTATGAAAGTTGGTACAGGTCTAGTAAATAATAAACATACATCAGATTTTTGGGTATTTGAAGGGGTTGATGGGAGAGATTATGCAGTTACTGGAACATGGGGTGCAGATGGAACATCTTATTTTTGGGACGTTACAGATCCAGCAAATATTCTTAAAATTGATAGTGTTCAAGTAGATGCAAGAACTGTAAATGATGTGAAAGTATCTGAAGATGGAAGAATCTGTATTATAAGTAGAGAGGGTGCATCTAATAGAAAAAATGGTATTATTATAATAGATGTTTCTAACCCTTATGATGTAAAGATAATTTCTGAGTATACTACTAATCTTACTGGTGGAGTACATAATTTATTTATTTATCAGGATCATGTTTACGCATTGAGTGCTGGTCAGAAATATTATATTTTAAATATAGAAGATCCTAAAAATCCAAAAGAGGTTGGGATGTTTGAATTAGGTAAAGAAGGACAAGCTATTCATGATGTATGGATAGAAGACGGTATTGCATATTCATCAAATTGGAGAGATGGTGTTTACCTGGTTGACGTAGGAAATGGTGTAGCTGGTGGCTCTCCTTCAAAACCAGTTGCTTTTGGTAACTATACTTATGCAAGTGGTGCTCATCATGCAACCTTCCCATTTAAAAGTAAATCTACTGGTAAGTTTTATACTGTTTTAGGTGATGAAATCTTCCCTAAAGGTATTGATGTTAACGCACCTAATGAAACAGCTGGTTTCCTTCATTTTGTAGATTTCACTGATATTGATAATCCTAAAGAAGTTGCTAGATATGAGCTTCCAGGGCATGGATCTCATAATTACTGGATTGAAGATGACATTCTTTATGTTGCTATGTATTCTGGAGGTGTAAGGATTGTTGATATTAGTGGTGATTTAATGGGTGATCTCTATAAACAAGGAAGAGAAATAGGGTATATCCTTCCTGGAAATAAAGATGGTTATATACCTAATGCTACTATGGCATGGGGAGCTCAACTTTATAAGGGATATGTTTTTTATTCTGATTGGAATAGTGGAATAGGGTCAGCTAAGGTAATGCCTGTTAAACCAGATAACTCAAAAGTTAATCAATATTTAAATTAAAATGATTCACATATTTTTAGTTTATATATTATCATTTTTAAATTATAATTCTATTTTTTCAAAGAATTATTATCTATATGTAGCTGCTGAATCTGATGATGTTGTCTCATTATTACAGTTTGATGGAGATGAGATTACAGAGCTAGAAAGAATAAATGTTGGTATTCTTCCTACAGAAATTGAAGGGCCTCATGGTATAAC
>JAYPDR010000093.1:0-6039 GCA_038125345.1 Marinoscillum sp.
TCATTTCAGATTTCTTTTTGCTCATATTTATTTTTTTTAATCTCTCCTCAACAGTTTCTTCATTATTTTTATTTTCTCCCTCTTGATTTTTCTCTTGATTTTTCTCTTGATTTTTCTCATTTTCCATCTCGTCTTTCTGTCCTTCTTGATCTTGTTTCTTATTTTCAGAAGAGTTTTTTTTCTCATTTTTTTCTGAGTTTTCTTTGTCATTCTCCTCCTGATTATTTTTCTGCTGATTTTGCTGAATTTTTTTCTTTACTAACTCATAATTAAATTTTGCATCGTCATTATCATTATCTGAAATAATAGATTGCTTATAAAAGCTAAGTGCTTCTTCCAGTTTTGATTTTTTCTCATTAATATTTCCTAATTGCTGGAGTGCAATTGATTTTACTTTTTGATTATCAGTGAGTGACGCAAAATTATAGTTTTCAATAGCATTGAGGGTATCGTTAGATAGAAGATGAGCATGAGCGAGATTTAAATATACTTTTTCATTATTGTAATCTAATGAATCAATAAGTTGTCTGTAATTTTCTATCGAAGTTTTGTAATCCTTATTTCTAAAAGCATTTTCAGCTGATGATGTCAACTGATTTATCTTGTCAATTCTATCGTCGATAATGACTGAAAATATAATATTTAAAAGAAAAATCACAATCGAATTATTTTAAGGTTAAAAACAAAATCTATGAGCATCAAAATTAAGGCTGCTAAGAGAAAATAAAAAAATTTATTAGCACTTACATCAATAACTTTTGATTCTATTATGTCTCCCTCAATATTATTAATTTGATAAATAAGTTCGCCAGTTTGATTAATATTATTTGATATCTCAAAATAAGATCCTCCTGTTTCTCTTGCCGCATTTTTTAAAGAAGTAGATGTCAATTTTGTAATGACGTCATTCCCATTCAAATCCTTTTTATATTTTCCGTTACTATCTAAAATTTTACTGCCAATCTCACTGCCAACACCTACAGTATAGAGTTTTATATTTGATTCTTTTATCTTATCTAATGATACTTGAGTATCATCTCCAAAATCTTCTCCATCTGATATTAAGATAATTATTTTAGAATTCAAATCCACACTCTGATTTTGTTGATTAATTAGTTTCGACAATGATAGTTCAAGAGGGGGTCCAAAATCTGTCCCTGAACTTGGAACAAGTCCTGTATTTAAAGTTTCAGTAAAAAGATTTAAAGCATTTTTATCATATGTCAAGGGACACTGAACATATGCCTCACTTGAAAACATAATAATTCCAATTCTATCCGAGGAAAACTCATTAATTATATTTTTAATTTCAAACTTTATTTTTTCTAGTCTTGTTGGCTTTATGTCGTCAGCATTCATTGACTCAGATAGGTCGACTAAGAGCATTATATCTTTTCCTACAACATTTATTTCTTTTTTATTGTCTCCGAAAGAAGGACCAAGTAGAGAAATTATCAATAAAGTGAAGTAGAATGATCTTAAAATAAATTTATAAAACACTTGCCTCTTATAGACTTTTATTGACTTATTAATGGAATAGAGTCTTGATAAATAGATAATATAAAATAGAATAAAAAAAGAAATTAGAACTAATTCAGTTCCTTCTATTGATTTTATAAAGTTCATTTTGTAAATCTAAGAATTTGAAAATTTTTAAAAAAAACTCTAATCGCTATTTAACCCTTTTTCACAATTAGAAATATTAGAAAAAATTAATATCAAGAAAATGATGTAATTATATTTGCCATTCAATTAGGAGAGATGGGTGAGTGGCTTAAACCAGCAGTTTGCTAAACTGTCGTACGTGAATACGCGTACCGGGGGTTCGAATCCCCCTCTCTCCGCATCTTTATCTATAAAATAATAGAGCTGCTATATTCAGTATCACACTTTACATCAAACTGAGATAATTGGACCAAAAAGTGAGAAAATACAGGAGTATAACCACCTAAATTTAAAACCTTGAATGCTCCATTTGCAGTACCACCAGTTGCAAGTACATCATCGAAAATTAAGACTTTACCTTGGCCTTCTTGAACTTGCATAACTGCCTCTCCATATTCTAATTTATGTCTAACGGTTTGTATTTTTCCAGGTAATCTATCTGGTTTACTTCTTAATAATACTATTCCTTTATTTAATTTATCAGCGAGAATTGACCCAATTAAAAAACCTCTAGATTCAATGAGAGCTAAATAGTCAAAATCTACATTTTTTATTTTTTCAAGGGAATCTTCAACTAACATTGATCTTGCTTTTGCATCTTTATAAATTGGGTTTAAATCAATATATTCTACTCCTTCAATTGGGAAGTCCTGAAAGAACTCAATTTTATTTTTTACGTATTTTAAATTCATAATTTATTTGCAAAAGTATCCTAAATAAAATTAACTAAAGTATTTTTTATACTATATGTTAAAAATTTCATTCGACAAATCTTATATCTATCCATTAGATAAAAATCATAGATTTCCAATGATAAAGTATGAGTTGATTCCAGAGCAGTTGTTATTTGAAAATACATGTAAACAAGAAAACTTTTTCTCTCCCAGTGAAATTAAAGATGAAGATGTATTGCTTACACACGATAAAAATTATTATTTGAGATTAGTAAAACAACAATTAACTAAATCGGAGCTTAGGCCAATAGGTTTTCCAATGAGTAAGGAGTTAGTTAGAAGAGAGAAAATCATCTCTCAAGGTACAATTCAAAGTGCTCTCTTCTCAATTGAGCATGGTGTCTCTATGAATATAGCTGGTGGCACTCATCATGCATTTCATGACAGAGGTGAAGCTTTCTGTATGCTAAACGATCAAGCAATAGCTGCAAATTATTTACTAAAAAAAAAATTGTGTGATAAAATTTTAATTGTTGACCTTGATGTTCATCAGGGGAATGGGACAGCTTCAATCTTTAAAAATATTAACAATGTATTTACATTATCTTTCCACGGAAAAAACAACTATCCTTTTAAAAAAGAGATCAGTGATTTAGATATTTCATTTGAAGATGGTGTGGGAGATTTTTTTTATTTAAAAACTTTAAAAGAAATTTTACCCAAAGTTATTGAAGAATTTGAACCAAATTTTATTTTTTATTTATCAGGTGTAGATATTTTAGAAAATGATAAACTTGGAAAACTATGTCTTTCGATGGAGGGATGTAGAGAGAGGGATAAATTTGTTTTAGATTTATGTAAAATAAATAAAATACCAGTTCAAATAAGTATGGGAGGTGGTTACTCCAAAGAATTAAAGGATATCATTGAAGCTCATTCTAATACTTTCAGACTTGCTCAAGAAATTTTCTTCTAAAAATTCTATATTAGACTTATGAAAAAATATTTTCTTGAGTTCCTTGTCGTTTTTTTAGGTATTCTTTTGTCATTTATGATAGATAACAGGCTTAAATATTCAGAGAGAGTCTCAAATAAAGATTTTCTTTTGAGCCAGTTGAGAGAAATCATTAAAGAAGATCAGCAGCAGCTATCAATAGTACAGAATACGCTTCGAGATTGTCTCGAGTCAGTTTCAATATTAATTGATGATTATAAAATGAAAAATTTATCTGACTCTCTAATAGCTAAACACTTTTCAAATGTGGCCTCTAAAATGTCAATTTCTTTTTTCCCTCAAAAAAGTATTTATAACCAGATTGCACAATCAGAATATTTAGAGTTGATAGGTGATGAAAAATTAAAAAGAAATTTAAGCTCATTGTATGAACACTTAGACGATAGAAATAATTCAGGAAGTCTAAAATTTGATCAATTCAATATGGAGTTTGATATAGCATTAATTGATCTTGTGAAATATAGGATTGAAATGATTGAGGTAGACAATTCTGTTGATTTAGTGACCTCTGTTACTGATTATAAAGTTTCTAATAAATACAGACAAAATGATTTTGTTCTTGGATATTATTATAATGCTGAAAAAATAGTTTATTTCTATCTTGAGCTACTCAAAAAATATGATGCTTTGATGAAAGAGATTATTTTACAACTTGAAGATTTAGAACAATAAAATATAAATGCTTAATTAATGAGAAATTTTTTTCTACTTTTTTTTCTATTAAACTTTCAAAATTTATTTTCTCAGGATTATCTGAAGGTAGACTATAAAAATGAAAAAAGTTTTTTTTGGCGTGATAATAGTATTCTAAAATATAAGGGCAAAGTTTTTTCAGGTCAAATTTTTGAAAATTTCAGAAATGGTAAACTAAAATATATTGAAACTTATTTGAGTGGTAAAATGGAGGGAATCCATGAAGGATTTTATAAGAGCGGAATAAAAAAATTTTCACATGGTCACAAAAATGGGCTTGAGGATGGTAGATTTGAATATTACTTTAAAAATGGAGTTCTTAGTCAGAAAGGGTTAACGGTAGCAGGGAAAACTGAGTCAATAGAGATATTTGACAAGAGGGGAATAAAAAAAATAAAAAACAAGTAGTATGTGATTTCCAATTTTTTATCTCTAATTTTTTTGAATTAATGTACCTTTAGGGATGAAAGATTATTTAATTTATTTAATTATAGGAATTGGTATCATATATTATTTTTATGATGCAAATCAGAAAACAGAAAAAGCTATGGAAAAAATTAATAAAGGTGCAATTGTTATTGATGTAAGGACTCCTGAAGAATTTTCTTCTGGGAACTTCCAAAACTCAATTAATATACCCTTAAATACTATTCAAGATAATATTGAAAAAATAAGGTCATATTCTGAAGATATTGTTGTTGTTTGTGCAAGTGGAAACAGAAGTGGTCAAGCTCAGCAGATTCTAAGTGAAAATGGCATTGAGGTAACTAATGGAGGATCATGGCTTGATCTTGAATAATAATTCTTCATTTTTTAATTTAATGAAATACTTTATTTTCTTAAGCTTATTAGTCCTTTCATGTTCTTCCAACAAGGAAATTAGTGATAGCTCAAATATATTTAATGAAGCCTACAGACCTCAATTTCATTTTACTCCAGAGGTTGGATGGATGAATGATCCTAATGGAATGTATTTTTACGAGGGTGAATACAATTTATTTTATCAACATTTCCCGGATGATAATGTTTGGGGTCCTATGCACTGGGGTCATGCAAAATCAAAAGATTTAATACATTGGGAGCATATGCCAATTGCCATCTACCCTGATGGAAATAACTATATTTTCTCAGGATCAGCTATAGTTGATTATTATAATAAATCTGGTCTTGGGTCTCTTGAAAATCCACCAATTATTTCATTTTACACTAATCATGATATGTATTTAGAGAGAAGGTGGAATGATAATAATGACTCAATTTTTATTAATGTTGAGACTCAACATATTGCTTACAGTAATGATAAAGGATTGACATGGCAGAAGTATGATAAAAACCCTGTAATTCCAAACACTGGGTTTAGGGATTTTAGAGATCCGAAAGTTACATGGTCTGATGAGTACCAAAGATGGTATATAACTCTTGCAGCTAGAGATAGAATTTTATTTTATGAATCTTATAATTTACTTGATTGGAAACTAATTTCTGAGTTCTCAAATTATGGAGAAATGAATGGGGTATGGGAGTGTCCTGATCTGTTCCCATTAATTGATGATGATGGAAATAAGAAGTGGATCCTCTTTATAAGTATTAATAAAAGTTCTCCTAACGGGGGGAGTGGGACTCAGTATGTTATTGGAGACTTTGATGGTAAGAATTTTATTGCTGACAGTAATTTTCTGGGAGATGAAGAGTCTGTGTGGATTGATTACGGAAGCGATAACTATGCAGGAGTTTCTTGGAACAATACTACTAGTGACATGAAATCTAGGATTTTTATTGGATGGATGAGCAACTGGGAATATGGAGAAGTAGTCCCAACTTATAAATGGAGAAGTTCAATGACTCTTCCAAGAGAAATGACTTTATATAAAACTAATGAGAGATATAGATTGAGATTTTCTCCAATTTCATTAGAGCCTATTGAAGTAGAAAAATATTCGGGATCTATAAAAAACTTGAATGATCTACATTCTCAATTGAATAGGGTTACTC